>JBKQQQ010000401.1:0-23180 GCA_052144275.1 Streptosporangiaceae bacterium | reverse complement strand
TGGGTGTTGACCAGCGTGCGGACCGGTTTTTCCGTGACTGCCTTGATGGCGTCCAGGTAGGCGCGGGTGCGCCGCTCGGTGGAGGTGGCGTCGACGCTGATCACGCCGGCGTCACTGACCAGGAAGCCGGTGTTGTTGAGGTACCAGCTGCCGTCAGGCTGCAGGTAGGCGTAGACGTCCTCGCAGACTCCCCTGACCTCGCCCAGGCTCATTGTCGTGCTCCTTCGTCCCGTGCCGCTCCCCCCCGTGCGGCAGCAGCAGCGATAGTGCCAGCAGCAACCCGAACAGCGCCAGCCCGGCCAGCACGTATGCGTTGCCTGCGATGAGGGCCAGGCCGTGCCAGTGGTATTCGGTGAACCAGGGCCGGTCTCCGTACCACTGGTAGTAGAGCGGGTTGGTATTCCTGGGGATCCAGAGCAGCCCGAGCGAGTCGTTGCCGAGGTTGAGCTTGGACGTGAACAGCCGGGCCGGCCAGGCGCCGAACCACGCCACGACGGCCACAGCCAGGATCCCGAGCGCCCAGGCGATCCTCTTGGCGCCTCGCCGCCAGGCCTGCACCGCGTAGTGCGCGGCCACCAGCGCACCGGGCGCGATCCACACCCAGTGGTGATCCCAGCTGATCGGCGAGACCAGCAGCCCGGTCAGCGCGGCCATCAGCAGCCCGGGCAGGGGGTAGCCTTTCCGGTCGAGCAGTGCGGCGCCGGTCACCCCGGCCGCGCCGACCAGGACCGTGGCCACGATCCAGGCGGGCTTGGCGCCGTTCACGCTGCCGGTCAGCCGGGTGATCAGGCCGTCGAGCGACTGGTTGCCTGCCCAGCCGGTAAAGCCGGTCCGGCCGCCCTGGACGAACAGGCCGTCGAACCACCACTTGGTGGAGTCCTTGGGCAGGATCACGAAGCCGAGCAGCACGGTGAACGCGAAGCCCGCGCAGGCCATCGCCGCCTGCCGGAACTTCCTGGCCAGCAATAGGTACGGGATGAAGATCAGCGGCACCAGCTTGATGCCGGCCGCGATGCCCGTGCCGAACCCCTTCCACCAGCGGCTTCGCCCGGTAGTCGGCTGAGTGTCGGGCTGGCACAGGTCCCAGATGACCAGCGCCATCAGGACCAGGTTGACCTGGCCCAGGTATATCGTCCGCAGCACCGGTTCGGTCCAGAAGACGGCGGCCGTGCCGAGCAGGGTGGCGCCGAGCCTGGCCTTGTCCCTTCGGTAGCCGAGCCCGCCGAGGGTGAGCCACAGCGCCGCGAGCAGCGCGATGATGTCCACCGCCACGGAAAGCTGCTGGGACAGCCACCAGGGAACGAACGAGATGAGCGCGAACGCGATGGCCGCGAACGGCGTGTAGGTGAACGGCAGGTGCAGATTGCCGTACCCGATCCAGTCGTAGAGCGGCGCCGCGAGGCGCGGGTTGTACAGTGGCCTGACGTGCCGGACGATGAGGCCGCCGGACCGGTACACGGCCAGGTCGACCGGGTCCATGGTGAAGCTCTTCGGGTGGATGACCGTATAGATCACGTAGAGCCCGAGGACGAGGGCGAATGCGCCCAGGCCGAACAGGAGCAGCCAGTTGCCTGGCTTCTCGTGTTCCCCTGAAGGTGCCTTCGCGCGGGTGAGGACCGATCTCACCTCGCCAACCATAGCGGCTCCGCTAGGATTCCGTTCTCGGAGGTGGGGATGTCTCATACTCATACGGCCACGCCGGCCACTGGGCAGGCTCAGGCGAGCCGGCTCGCCCGGATTCGGATGTCCAGCCTCGGCGCCGTGGCCATGCTTCTGATCGAGTTCATCCTCGGCATCGTCTATAGCCTGTACGGCACCGCGCCGACAGCGAAGAAGTCCATCGGGCTGTTCTCCAGCCCGGTGCTCGCCCTGCACGTGATCGTGGCCATCCTGCTGGTCATCGCCGCGGTGGGGCAACTGGTCCGGGCCATCGGCACCCGGCACCGGCTGACGATCTGGATGTCGGCCGTCGGGTTGGCTGGGATCCTGGCCGCCGGCTTCGCCGGGATAGGGTTCGCCGGCAACGGCGCGGCCGGGGCGTCTTTGGGGATGGCTCTGGCGTTCGCCGTGTCGCTGGCGGCTTACGTGGTGCTCGTCTTCGCCCTGCCTTCGTCGTCTGCGGCGCCTCCCTCCTCTACGACGTGATGTAGTAGCCGCCGTCGACTGGTTGAGGACGTGCATGGCATAGTGAACTCATGACTGGCCGGGCTGTGCGTAACGCGATCGTGCCGGTGTCGTCATGAGCGGCGTCGGGCACCTCGTGACCTCCGGTCCGCTGATCCTGGCCCTGCCGGTGGCCGCGGCGGCCGGGGCGGTCACGTTCCTGTCCCCCTGCTGCCTGCCTTTGGTGCCCGGCTACCTGTCCTTCGTCACCGGCATGGCCGGCGCGGGCGGCTCGCCGGCCGCCGCTGCGGCACCCGGCGATGCACCGGGGCCGGTGCCGGCGGACGGGTCCGGCGTGGCGGTGGCCGCCCCGCCGCTCGCCGCGACCGCGACCGCTCCGCCCCGGGGGCGCGTCGTCGCCGGGACAGCGCTGTTCGTGCTCGGGTTCTCTGTCGTCTTCGTGGCGTACGGCGCGGCTCTCGGCGGGCTCGGCCACCTGCTGACCGGGCACGCCCGGCTGCTGACGCGGGTCCTGGGCGGGCTGACGATCCTGCTCGGGCTGCTGTTCGCCGGGGTCCTCGACCGGTTCTCGTTCGCGGGCCGCATCGTGCGACCCGCGGCCCGGCCGAAGGCGGGCCTGGCGGGCGCGCCGCTGCTCGGCGTGATGTTCGGGCTCGGCTGGACTCCCTGCATCGGGCCCACGCTGACCGCCGTATTGGCGTTGTCGGCCTCCAGCGGCACCGTGGCGCGCGGCGCCGTGCTCGCCTTCGTCTACGCCCTGGGCCTGGGGATTCCGTTCCTGCTTGTGTCGTTCGGCTTCCAGGTCGCGATGCGTACCTTCGCGTTCTTCCGGCGGCGCGCCCGCCTGGTGACCAGGATCGGCGGCGCCATGCTCATCTGCGTCGGCCTGCTCGAGGTGACGGGCGCCTGGTTCACCTTCATGGACTGGCTCCAAGCTCACTGGGTCAGCGGCTACCAGCCCCCCATCTAACCCCGAGCCTCCCCGCCCGCCCTCAGCGTCCGCCCCAGCCCTCAGCCTGCGCCCCAGCCTTCAGCCGCCACTCCGGCCGAGCCGGGGCTGGGAGGGAGCGAGCAGGGCTAAAGGAGTGAGCGGGGGCTGGGAGGAGCGGGCGGCAGGGCTAGGAGGAGCGGGCGGCGTGCCGCTTGGCGGATCGCTTGGACCGCGCGGTAACTTCGGGCTGAGGCTGGGCAGCAGCCTGCACGGAGGCGGACTTGGCCACCGTCACCAGGGCCTCAAACAGCCGGGAGTCGTCGCCGTCTTCAGGATTCCACTGCACGCCCAGGCCCCAGCGGTGTCCCTGCAACTCGATCCCCTCTACCACCTGATCCATGGTCCATGCCACGGTGAGGAGTCCGGTGCCGATCCGGTTGATCGCCTGGTGGTGGGCCGCGGGCACCTGAGCGGTCTCGCCGAGGACGCGCCCGAGCTTGCTCGCCGCGCTGATCTGCACGTCGTGGATGGTCATCTTGACCGGGTCTGGCTTGTGGCTCTCGTTGCCGATGCGGTCGGGCAGGTGCTGGGTCACGGTACCGCCGCGGGCCACGTTGAGGATGTGCATGCCGCGGCCGATGGCCAGGAAGGGAAGATCGGCGTCGATGGCCGCTCGCGTGAGGATCAGCTCGAACCTGTCCCTGCGGTGGTCAGGCAGGTCCGTCTGCTCATGGGGCGCCTCGTCATATAGCGAGGGGTCGACGTCCCGGCCGCCTGTCAGCACCAGTCCGCTGAGCCCGGCGATCAGGACGGGGACGGAACTCGCGGGAACAGGGGGCAAGATGACCGGCGTCCCCCCGGCGCGCTCGACGGCTCGCGTATAGGTCACCGGCGAGATCACAGCCTCGCGAATCCAGTTGCCCCACCGGGCGGCCTCGAGCTCCCCAGTGATGCCGATGATCGGCCGCCCCATCCGTCCTCCTGCACGTAAGGTTCCATGCCCATAATGGCCCATCATGCCCACGTCAGGCCTGTCCACTGTGAAAATCTCCAGCGCCGGTTAAATCCGACTTGCCGGAAATCGATTGTAACGTTCTGCTTCTAGTGCGGCACTGTGAGTACGGTGATGCCAGCAGGCGACGAATCGGCCCGCCAGAGTGAGGGCCGTCCGACGCCTACCGGTCCTGGCAATGCCGTCCGAAATCCTGCACAAGTCTCATTCTGGCTGCTGGAGCCGACCGCTGACGCGGCAATGACATACTTCTACGCGCAACTCTTTGCCATGGACGCCGAAATCCCGGCCATGTTCCCGGCCGCCATGGATGTGCAGCGCCGACGCTTCTTCCAGGCCATCAGCCATATCCACTATGACCTGGACCCGAAAATCAGCCGGGGCGTCTAGGCCGCTCCGGACCGGAAGCCGGCCGGGCTAGCCAGGCCGGAAAGGCGCCTAGTCCTGCAGGTGCCGGCCGAAGAACGCGAAGATCCGCTGCCAGGCATCCTCGGCCGCCTCCTTGTCATAACCCATCCGCGTCAGCGCGGCCAGCGGCGCCATCGGGGCCGGCTTGGGGCTCATGAAGCTGTGCCCGGCTGCCGGGTACGCCTTCACGTCGTGCGGCACCCCGAGCGCGGTCAGCGCGGCCTCGAGCTGCTTCGGGGCCTTGGTACCCATCGGGTCGCGACCGCCGTAACTGGCCACAACCGGGCAGGAACCCGCCAGCACCGCTTCGGCGTCGGAGGGGACCTCGCCGTAGTTGACCGCCGCGGCGCCGTACTGTCCGCGCGGCGCGCACAGCAGCGCGAAGCCGCCACCCATGCAGAAGCCGATTACCCCGGTCTTGCCGGTGCAGTCCGCACGCTCGGCCAGCCACCCGCGGCACGCGTCCAGGGCGTCGAACGCGGGCCCCGATCCGGCGTGCAGCTGCCTGATCATGCCGCGGATGCAGCGTAGCCAGGACCTGCCGTCGTACAGGTCGGGGGCCAGGGCCAGGTAGCCGAGCGCAGCCAGCCGGTCCGCGTGGCCCCGGATGTCCGCGTTCAGGCCGAACGCCTCGTGGATGACCACCACGCCCGGCCACGGCCCAGGCGAGCCGACCGGAACCGCCAGGTAGGCCGGCTTTTCACCGACCGTCACATCAGGCACTCTGCTCACCCGCTCGCCTCCGGGGCGCCTTTAGGGCGCCGCCGCCCTTCGGCTCGCTCATACCTTGCGCCAGCCGGGCACCCAGGTGCCGTCGGTGACCGTGTAATCGCTGAACAAGGCCGGCGCCTCCGCTCGCATCAGCTCGCCGATCTTCCCGAACACCAGGCGGATCTCCTCCTCCGCCCCCTGGTCGGTCCGCGCCTCGATGGTGTGCCGCAGGGTGCGGATGTTGGCCGTCCACACCAGCCCGGTGGCCAGGCCCTCGGGCGCGAACCGGCGCATGAACGAGGTCTTGGCCTTCTTCTCGTGCATCTTGGTGTCGTCGTCGTCCAGCCCGAAGTGCCCGGCCATCCACTGCTGGAACTGCTCGAGCTCGGTCAGCAGGGCGGTCGCCCGCTTCATCAGCTCCGCGTCCTCACGTGCCCAGTCGGGGAACCAGAACGGCAGCTCGTCGAGCCGGACGTAGCGCAGCGACTCCTGCGACACCGCCGTTCCCGGCCGATGCCTAACAACTTCATGGGTGAAAACGCGCGATACGTTGTGCAGCACGAAGGTGAAGCTGACGTGCTCGAGCACCGAGCCGTGCTGCTGCCGCAGGATGTTCTGCAGGTACGCGTCCTGGTCGTCGCGTACCTTACGGACGTTCGGGTTGAGCCCAGGCTCCCAGGAGCGGTAGCACATCTTCCCGGCGAACTCGGCGAGGTCCTGCGCGTCGTTGCCGAGCTGGTCGCGGTCGATCCGTTCCAGCCAGCGCTCGCCGCCCACCTCGCGGAGGTAGGCGGCCATCGCGTCGTAGTCGACCTTCGGCCGGGCGACCAGGAAAACCTCGGGTTCTACGCTCCTCATGCAACAGCACAATAACAGCGGACTAACTCGATCCCGGGCACGACACAAATCAAGGACGTTGGCGATGATCTGGTGTCCGGACCGGCCGGACGCGGTCAGGATCGACTCGGGGTGGAACTGCACCGCCCACCGGCCGGCCTCGTCGTCCTCGATCGCCATCACCACGTCCGTCCCGTCCGGCGAGCGGAGGGACGCGGTCACGGCGAATCCGCCGCGGACCTCGCCGGGCGGCGCGTACAGGCTGTGATACCGCCCTGCGGTGAACTCGCCGGGCAGCCCGGACAGCAGCGAACCCCCGGATACCCTGACCAGACCCGGCTTGCCGTGCGCGGGCTCGGGCAGCAGGGACAGCGCGCCACCCGCGTGCTCCACCATGGCCTGCAGGCCCAGGCAGACACCGAAGGTCGGCAGGTGCCGCGCGTACACCTCGTCCAGCAGCGCCGCGCAGCCGAAGTCGCCGGGCCGGCCCGGCCCGGGCGACATGACGACCAGGTCCGGCGCGTAGGAGTCAAGCAGCGCGGGCGAGAACCCGAACCGCAGCGTGGTCACCTCCGCGCCCTGCTGCCTGAAGTAGTCACCGAGGGTGTGCACGAACGAGTCCTGGTGGTCGACGAGAAGGACCTTCGGCGTGTAATCGCGGGCTGGGAGGCGGACACGCTCGCCGGCGACCGTGGCGTCGCCCGGCGCGATCCGGCTGGCCTCGTCCAGGGTCTCGAGCAGGGCGCGCGCCTTGATCTGGGTCTCCTTCTCCTCGGCCGCGGGTACCGAGTCGTAGAGCAGCGTCGCGCCGGCCCTTACCGCGGCGATCCCGCCGCTGATGTGCGCGGTGCGCAGGGTGAGCCCGGTGTTCATCGACCCGTCGAAGCCGACCTTGCCGACGGCCCCGCCGTACCAGCGG
Source organism: Streptosporangiaceae bacterium (assembly GCA_052144275.1). Classification (GTDB taxonomy): domain Bacteria; phylum Actinomycetota; class Actinomycetes; order Streptosporangiales; family Streptosporangiaceae; genus Palsa-504. The sequence continues at coordinate 16,238 of JBKQQQ010000401.1, read as the reverse complement.
CGCGGGGTCTCCTCGTGATCCTCGATGAACTGCATGGCCCAGGTCTTCGGGGCGCCGGTCACGGTGACTGCCCACATGTGGGTGAGGAACGCGTCGAATGCGTCGAACCCGGGCCGGAGGCGGCCTTCGATGTGATCGACGGTGTGGATGAGGCGGCTGTACATCTCGATCTGCCGCCGGCCGATCACCCGGACCGAACCGGGCACGCAGACCCGCGCCTTGTCGTTGCGGTCCACGTCGGTGCACATGGTCAGCTCGGACTCCTCCTTGGCCGAGCCGAGCAGGGTGGCGATGTTCGCGGCGTCCTCGAGGGTATCCTCGCCGCGCGCGATCGTGCCCGCGATCGGGCAGGTCTCCACCCGGTCTCCGGTGACCCGGACGTACATCTCGGGCGACGCGCCGACCAGGTACTCCCCCTCGCCCAGGTTGAACAGGAACTCGTACGGGGCCGGGTTACGCTGCCGCAGCAGTTCGTAGAACGCGGCCGGCGACGCGCACCGGCCGTAGAACACGTGTCCGGGCACGACCTCGAACAGGTCACCGCAGGCGAACCGCTCCCTGGCCTCCTCCACGACCCGCGCATAGCTCCCCGGCTCGGGCTGGCGAGGCAGTTCTTTATCCCGAACGGACTGGGTTACAGGCTCGGCGGAGGTGCTTGCGGTCTGGCGGCCGAACCCGGCCGTCGACACTCCGCCCACCTCGAAGTCGTAGGAGTACCTGACCGCTTCCTCGCGCTTGCGGTCGAGGACCCAGATCTCGTCCGGCAGGTGCAAAACCAGGTCGCGCTGGGTCGCCGGACGATCCAGCCGGAGCCGGACCGGCTCGAACTGGAACGCCAGGTCGTAGCCGAACGCCCCGTACAGGCCCAGGTGCGGGTCCTCGCAGCCCAGCGCCGCCGTGATCTCCCGCAGCGCGGTGAAGACCGTCGGCCTGCGGCTGCGCTCTTCCTCGGTGAACTCCCTGTCGTCCTCGCCGATCACGACGGTGTCCTCGTCCACCGGTTCGCCGCTCTTCAGAAGGGCCGCCCGGAGCACCGGCAGGAGCACGCGCCCGCGGTCGTTCAGGGCCCGCGCGGTGACCCGCCTGCCGGTGGCGACGATCTCCGCGCACGGATCGGCGTAGGCCATGTGCCAGCGGCTGTACCGCCCGGGGTACTCCATGCCCGAGCTCATCACGCCGCCGCGGCGCTGGTCGACGAGCGCCGCGATCCGGGCGAGTTCGGCGGGGTCGAACGGCGTGGCGGTGCGCGTGACCCGCACGCCAGCGCGGGTCATCAATTCCGTACGTTGGGCGTCCACAGTGGCCCCTCAGGTTTCAGGCCCTGGAGGCGGCCGGGAGACAGAAAAGCGGCCGCCGTTTCCTGGGCGGTCGCTTGCGTTGGAACGCGAATCAGCACGCCGCCTAGGGGCGGCGCCACCACTGAAGGCGAGCTGTTGGCGTCACGCGGCATAGCGTAGCGGATCGCCGGCCGTCCTGGCCACCCGGCCGGTGGCTACCTAGGACGAGGGGAGGCTCAGAATTCGAATCCGCCGGGACGGCCGTTCCGGTCGGCGAGCAGGCCGGCCAGCGTGGCGACGGCGATCTCGGGCGGGATCCGGGAGCCGATGTTGAGCCCGATCGGCCGGTGCACGCGGGCGATCTCGTCCGCTGGGACGCCGAGTTCGGTGAGCATGGCCACGTGCGGCCCGACATGGTGCGGGTTGCCCATGATCCCGACCCAGCGGGCCTTGGTGGCCAGCGCGTCGCGGAGCATGACGCCGAGTTCGGGCCGGTGATGGTCGGTGACGACCAGGTCCGCGGAGTCGTCGAGGTCGTCAGGGACCGCGGTGAGCAGGGGGAACCCGAGGGCGGCGGCGCCGGCTGCGCGGGCCTCGTCGGGCTCGAGCAGCAGCCCGCGGAACCCCATGTCCGCGCCGTACCTGAGCAGGTAGCCGGCGACCGGCGAAGCGAAGACGGCGATCAGCGTGCGCTCCGCCGTCGCGGAGGTGGCCGGGATGACGGGTTTGTGGGCCACCGCGCAGGCCGAGTCTTCGTCGTGGTGGTGCGTGTGCTCGCTCATGACAGCTAGTCTCCCCCGGCTCGCCGCAAGGCGCCACCAGGGGATAGGCGGATCCGGCGGGCGTATTCGGCAGCCTTGGCGATGAGCGTCGGCACCTCCGGCGGCGTATGCAGGCCGGCCACGTCGGCTAGCCGCACCCAGGCGCAGCCGGTCACCTCCTCAAGCCGCGGGACGGTCTGGCCGCCGCCCGGGGATAGCACGTAGACCATGTCGATGTGCTGGTGAAGGGGCGCCTGCGCGTTCGCCGGTATGTCGTGTACCAGGATCGTGAACGGCGCGGGCAGGACGGTGGTGGCGGGATGGCCGAACCGGGACTCGGTCACGATCCGGCAGGTCAGGCCGGTTTCCTCGGCCACCTCGCGCAGTACGGCCTGCATCGGGTCCTCGTCGGGCTCGATGTGCCCGCCCGGGTAGAGCCACATGCCGAGCTTGCGGTGCTGGATCAGCAAGACCTGCTCGTCGTGGGACAGGACGATGCCGGAGGCGGTGAAGTGGCGGATCACCCTAGGTATGTTGGCAGGTGTGATCACCCGGGACGAAATCCGCGGCACTTACGACACGATCCGGCCCTACATCCGGCGCACGCCGGTGGTTCAGGTCGATCTCAGCGAGCTCGACCCGGCGAGCCCGGGCCTGCCGACCGCCACGCTCAAGCTGGAGCAGCTGCAGTGCGCGGGGTCGTTCAAGGCCCGCGGCGCGTTCGCGAACCTGCTGCTGCGGGACGTGCCGCCCGCGGGAGTCGTGGCCGCCTCCGGCGGCAACCACGGCGTGGCCGTGGCCTACGCCGCGCACCGCCGCGGCGTGCCGGCCAGGATCTTCGTGCCCACTGTGTCCGCCCCGGCCAAGATGGAGCGCATCCGGCAGCTCGGCGCGGAGCTAGTGGTGACCGGCGAGCGGTACGCCGACGCGCTGGCCGCCGCGCAGGCCTGGGTGGAGAGTTCGGGCGCGATGAGCGTGCACGCCTTCGACCAGCGGGAGACCCTACTCGGCCAGGGCACCCTGGCCCTGGAGCTGGCTGGCCAGGTGGGCGAGGCGGACACCGTGCTGGTGCCGGTCGGCGGCGGCGGGCTGATCGGCGGGATCGCCGCCTACTTCGCCGGCACCATCCGGGTCATCGGGGTCGAGCCGGACGGCGCGCCGACCCTGACCCGCGCCCGGGCCGAGGGCAGGCCCGCTGACGCTCCGGCCGAGGGCGTCGCGGCCGACGCGCTGGCCCCGCGGCGCGTCGGCGAGCTGGTGTTCCCGATCACCCAGGCCTACGTCGAGGACGTCCTGCTGGTCGATGACGCCTCGATCCTGGCCGCCCAGCGGGCGCTGTGGCAGGCGGCCAGGATCGCGGCCGAGCCCGCCGCCTCGGTCGGGATCGCGGCGCTGCTGACCGGCGCCTACAAGCCCGCGCCCGGTGAGCAGGTGGCCGTCGTCATCAGCGGCGCCAACATGGCTCCATCCCAGCTTGAGTCGCAGCTTGGCTGAGGCACGCACCGATGCCGTTCGGGATAATAGATTTTGGCCTCACGGGTCTCGGATCCCGCACCTGGATACGGGACACTGTGTTGCTATGCGGTTCGTCTTCACTCCTCCAGCCGACCACGCGGCCGGCTTGCTCACCCTGCCGTGGTCCGAGCCGCTGGCCGACTGGCAGGACGAGCGGCTGGTCGAGATCAGGCAACGGGGCATCTCGCGGCACGTGGTCCGCTTCGTCTACGACGACGGCACGCTGTACGCCCTCAAGGAGCTCAGCGAGCGGCTCGCCCGGCGTGAATACCGCCTGCTCCGGGCGCTGGCCGAGCTGAGCATCCCCGCGGTCGAGGTGGTCGGGATCGCGGTCGACCTGGACGAGGCGGCCCCGCTGGACTCCGACTCGGACGCGATCCTGGTCACCAAGTTCCTCAGCTATGCGACCACCTACCGGGCAGTCTTCTCCACCCCGCGGGGCCTGCAGCCCACCGACGGCCTACTCGACGCGCTGGTCGAACTGCTGGTCCGGCTGCACCTATCCGGGTTCTTCTGGGGCGACTGCTCGCTGTCCAACACGCTGTTCCGGCACGATGCGGGCACGCTGGAGGCGTACCTGGTCGACGCGGAGACCAGCGAGCAGCACCCGGAGCTGACCGACGGGCAGCGCCACTACGACGTCGAGCTGGCCATCGAGCGGGTGTACGGTGAGCTGTTCGACCTGCAGGCGGGCGAGATGCTCTCGGCCGACGTCGACCCGCTGGAGATCGCCGAGGAGCTCGGGCGCCGGTACGAGTCGCTGTGGCAGGAGCTGAACCGTGAGGAGATCCTGCGCCCCGACGAGCAGCGGTACAGGATCGCCGAACGCCTGCACCGGCTCAACGAGCTCGGCTTCGACGCCGACGAGGTCGAGCTGATCAGCACCGGTGAGGGGAACAAGCTGCGGCTGAAGACGCGGGTCGCGGAATCCGGGCACGACTCCAGGAAGCTGTTCCTGCGGACCGGGATCGACGCCGGGGAGAACCAGGCGCGCCGTCTGCTCAACGACATGGCCGCGTTCCGGGCCTGGCTGGAGCAGAAGCGCGGCCGGCCGGTGTCGGAGGTGGTGGCGGCCAACCGGTGGCTCGAGGAAGTCTACGACCCGGTGATCGCCGCGATCCCCGAGGACCTGCGCGGCCGGCTGCCCCCGGCCGAGATCTTCCACGAGGTGCTCGAGCACCGCTGGTACATGTCGGAGGCGGCGGGCCGCGACGTCGGCACCACCGCCGCCGCCCGCGACTATTTCGAGCAGGTGCTGCCCGCCGCGCCCGAGCCCCTGGAGGCCGATGACTCCCCCGGGGACAGCGAACTGCTCGAGCCGCTGGATGACGGCTTGCTCGCGGAGGGCGACCTCGCGACGGGGCAGCCGTAGCCTGCTCGCCTAGTACGGGGCGGAGTAGCGGTCGGCGTCCGGGTCCTGGTCGGATGACTGGGCGCCGACCTCCACCGCGCTCTGCCCGGTTTCCTGCTGCACACCTCGCCTGAGCCCGCGCAGGGCCACGAGTGCCGCCACTCCCATGATCACGGCCATCGCGTAGAGCACTTCGCGGGTGGCGCCGGCGAAGTCCGCGCGGATGAACGACGGGATCGTGGCGACGTTGCCGTTGCCGCCCTGCAGCTGAGCGATCTTCGAAGCCTCGGCCGAGGCGGCCGGGGCGGGCAGGCCCTGGGCGGTGAGCGAGGAGGTGATCTTGGAGCGGAACTCCGTGATCAGGATCGTGCCCAGGATGGCGAACCCGAGGCTGGCGCCGTAGTTCCGGACCGTCTGGGTGATGCCAGTGGCCTCGCCGTAGGAGTACCGGGAGGCCCGGTTGATCGCGTCGGTGTTGGCCTGGCCGAGCATGAGCCCCATGCCGGCCCCGGCCATGATGATGTAGATGACCTGGGCCCCGGCATGCAGGTCGGTCGCCTTCCCGGCCCACAATGCGAACCCGACGGCGGCCAGGGCACAACCGAGCACCACCGGGCGCTTGGCCCCGATCCGGTCCAGCATCCGGCCGCCGATCTGCGCGCAGACCACGAAGCCGAGGAAGAAGTACAAGATGAGCAGGCTGGCCGTGGTCGCCTTCTCCGCCAGCGCGATCTGCCCGTAGATGCTGGCGAAGAAGAACACCGGGATGAACGCCATCATGGCGATGCCGAGGATGACGTTCTCCACCGTGAACGCCCGGTTGGCGAAGATGTGCACGTTGATCAACGGCGACTCGGTCCGGCGCTCGACGACGTAGAAGACTCCGAGGAGCAGGACGCCCGCGGCGATGCTCACCTCGATGGCCGGGTTGCCCCAGCCCCACAGGGCCGACTGCTGCAAACCGAACACGCTCAGCCCGACGCCGGCGACGATCAGGGCCAGGCCGCGGTAATCCATCGGCGCGGGACGGTGCCCGGTGGCCGGCTTGGAGATGGCGATCAGCGCCAGCGCGATCAGGGCGACGGGGATGTTGATCCAGAAGATCGCCCGCCAGGTCCACTGGATCAGGTAGCCGCCCGCGATCGGGCCGATCGCGGTCAGGCCCCCGGCGATGCCGAAGAACAAGGCCAGCGCCCGGCCGCGGGAGTGCAGATCGAACGTCCCCACCACGATCGCGATCGCAGCCGGGAACATGATCGCCCCGCCCAGGCCCTGCACCGCCCGGAACGCCACCAGCCACGCCTCCGCGGCACCGCCACGGGGCGTCAGGCCGCACAACGCTGATGCGCCGGCGAAGATGATCACCCCGAGTACGACCATCTTGCGGTGCCCGGCGGTGTCCGCCAGGCGGCCGCCGAAGGCGAAAAACGCGGCCAGCGCCAGCAGGTAGGCGTTGATCGCCCACTGCATGCCGCTGCTTGACAAGCCCAGGTCGTGCTGGATCGTGGGCGCCGCGATCGAGACGATGGTCTGGTCGATGAAGGTCATCGCGACGGCGAAGATCATCGCCGCCAGGATCAGGCTCCGCGACCGGCCGCCCGTGGTGTTACTGACGCTCATCGTGTTCTCCCCGGCGATGGCCATTGAGTAGCAGGGTTTCAGTCTGGACTACGGCCGGCCGCACGTCATCAGTTAAATGACTATGACGTGTTGGTGAACGCCTACGCTGCCACCAGCGCGTCGGTGAGCGCGTTGATGCCCGCGAGGTTGATTTCCTCGGGTCGGGCCCGCTCGCAGGCCGGCTGGATCTGCTAACTCGCTGGGTGAGCGTGGACGAAGTCGGCGATCACGGTGCCGAGCCGTTCGCCCGCGTCCTCTTGCAGGAAGTGGCCGGCTCCCTCGATCACGGGATGGTCGAGGCCCGCCGCCCCGGGCACGGTGTTCTTCAGGACCGGCGCCATCGCGCCGGTGATGGGGTCGCGGTCGCTGAACGCCACCAGGAACGGCTTGTCCCAGGTGGCCAGCTGACGCCAGGCGGCCCGGTTGGCCTCCGTGGCCGGGTCGTCGGGCGACGTCGGGACCAGTCCCGGCATCGCCCGGACCGCGGCGGCATACTCCGGATCGGGAAACGGCGCCTCGTAGGCCGCCAGGACCTCCGGCGACAGCGTGGTCTGGCAGCCGGCCTGCACCAGCCGGGACACGCTCAGCGTGGGCGTGGTGCGGACGACCTCGCGGAACCGCAGCCAGACGTCGGGCATCGGCTGGTCCCCGGTGGGCAGCCCGGTGTTGGCCGCGACTACCCGGGCGAACCGGTCCGGATGTTCGGCCACCAGCCGCAGCCCGATCAGGCCGCCCCAGTCCTGCCCGACGATGGTCAGCCCGCGCAGGTCAAGGTGGTCGAACGCGAGCCCGCGGATCCACTCCACATGCTGCGCGAAGCTGTGATCGGCGATCTCGGAGGGCTTGTCCGAACGGCCGAACCCCATGAGATCCGCCGCGATGACGCGCAGCCCGGCGTCCGCGAGCACCGGCATGACCGTGCGGTACAGGAATGACCAGCTCGGCTCCCCGTGCAGCAGCAGGACCGGCTCGCCGTCGGCCGGCCCGGTCTCCACGTAAGCCAGCCGGAGCCCGCCGACCTCGGCATACCGCGGCGGATAGCCGAAATCAGGCACGTCGGCGAAACGGTCCTCAGGAGTGCGCAGCACCTTCATGCCGACATGCTGTCACGAACGCGCCCGTATGGGAGCCCCACCCCGGACCGGATGGGGGTGTCACAGGTCCAGGGCCAGGTCGCCGGACGGCTGGGAGCAGCAGATCAGGGTGCTGCCTGAGGCGGGCTCGTCTATGGGGTCGGGGGCGTAGCTGACCGTTCCCGACAGCAGGTCAGTCTCGCAGGTGTGGCAGACGCCGGTCCGGCAGGACCAGCGGACCGGCACGTCGCAGGCTTCGGCCAGGTCGAGCAGGCTGCCGTAGCCGCGGTCCCAGCGGACGGTCAGGCCGCTGCGCGCGAACGCGACTTCCGGGCCGTCGCCGGGCTCTCCCGCCGGCGGATGCGGCGGCCGGGCGGCCGCGGCCGCGATGCCGGGCGTGCTCGAGGGTGCCGCGCCGAAGATCTCGGTGTGCACGCGGGCACCGTCGATACCCAGGTCAACCAGGGCAGCAGAGATCTCCGCCATGAACGCGGCCGGACCGCAGATGTAGGCGTCGGCGTCCCGCGGCAGGCCGAGCCCGGCCAGCACAGACGCGGACAGCCGCCCCGCCGTCTGATAGTCGCGGCCCGGAACCTCGCCGGGGGCCGGACGGCTGTAGCAGACGTGCCGGTGCCCGCGGGCCAGCGCGGCCAGCAGGGACCGCGACTCCTCGGCGAACGGTTCCCCGGCCTTGTTGCGGGCGCCGTGCAGCCACCAGACGTCACGGCCGGAAGCACCCGCGGCCAGAGCGTGCAGCATGGCCAGGACCGGGGTCGCCCCGACACCCGCGCTGATCAGCAGGACCGGGCTGTCCCCTGGCTGGAGCACGAACGTGCCGCGGGGCGCGGCCGTTTCCAGCAGGTCACCCGGCCGGACCCGGGTATGTATGAACTGGCTGCCCGCGCCGTGCGCCTCGCGCTTGACGCTGATGCGGTAGGAGCCTGCGTCCGGGGCCCCGGATAGCGAGTAGCTGCGCAGCAGCGGCCGGGCGCCGGGGACAGCGTTCAGCCGCAGGGTCAGGAACTGCCCGGGGCGGGGCGACGGCAGGGCGGTTCCGCCGGGATCGGCCAGGCGCACCGAAACCACCGAGTCGCTCTCCCGGTCCAGCGCGGTCACGGTCAGCGGGCGGAAGCCGGGCCAGGCCGGCGGCGGGCTCACCGCGGTCAGCCCGGCATTGCCCGGGGCCAGGGCGGTGCCCTCGGCCCCGGCGGGCGCCTCGGCCTGGCTGGCCATGGCCCGGAACGAGGCCTTCCAGCCGTCGGGAAGGGCGGGAATGCGCAGCGCGCTCAGCACCTGCTCGCGGGAGTGCCCGGGCAGGTAGAGCAGGCCGTCAATCTCGGCCACGGTCATGGCCTCTGGCCCGGCGGTCACCTGGACGATCTCGTCCCCGGCCTGCACAGCGCCCTCGCGGAGCACTCTGAAGTAGAACCCTGGCCGGTGATGGGAAACCAGCAAGGCGGGCATGCGCGCCTCGTTCATCCGGATCCCCACTCGGTAACACGTCACCCGCGGCTGCGTCACCTCGAACAGCGCCTCGCCGATCTGGTATCGATCACCGATGCACACCTGGTCGTCAGCCAGGCCGCTGATCGTGAAGTTCTCGCCGAACTGGCCGTAGCTGAAGTCATCGCGGCCCAACTGCTCCTGCCAGTACCGGTAAGACTCGATCTGGTACACGAACACCGCACGATGCTCGCCGCCGTGCCCGGCCAGATCACCCTGCCCGTCACCATCGATGTTCAGCCGCCGCACCTGACGCAGGCCCGCAACCGGCTGTTTCCAGACGGCCGTGCGGACCGTCTGCCCGTGCCACGCCACGTCCCGCGGCAGCCCCACGTTGACCGACAGCAGGCGGCCAGCCTTCTCAGCCATGCCTGCTCCCTGCGACATCACGCCTCCCAATCAGTGGGATGACGCAAGCCGACGGCGGCCGCGTCCCGTTACCTTGACCACACCATCATGGGGTGACCAAGGGAAGGAAGGCGCCATGGATCTGGGTCTGGGAGGAAAGACCGCCGTCGTCACCGGCGCGAGCCGGGGCATTGGGCTCGCGATAACCCTGCTGCTGGCCAGCGACCGCACCTCGAACGTCACGGGCGCCGACTTCAGGATCGACGGCGGCCTGGTCCCCACGTGGTAGGCGCGGGGACCGCCGGGCCGCGAGTGACTTACGGCTTGGACCAGCGCTGGTTGGCGCTGTCCTTGCAGGTGTAGACGATGAGCTGGGTGCCGTTGCGGGTGGAGTACGCCGGATCGTCCAGGCAGAGCCGGTAGCCCTTGGCGTTCAGCACGTACTCGCCGTTCGCCAGGTGGGTCCACAGCTCGTTCAGGGCGTGGTTGCAGCTGTACAGGATCACCTTGGTGCCGTTGCCGCCCCAGGCCTTGTCGTTCAGGCACTTGTTGTTGTGGACCAGTTCACCGTTGCTGTAGGTCCACAGCTGGGCCTTGTCGAAGCTGTTGCAGGACCAGATCTGGACCTTGGCCCCGTTGCCGGAGCTGTTGCCCGCGTCATCGGCACACTTGCCCATGTAGCCCTGGACCAGGTGACCGGAAGACGACGGGGCAGAGGAAGAAGAAGCGGAAGCAGTGGGACTGGGGGAAGCAGTCGCGGACGTCGTGTAGGTCATCGCGACGCTGAGCGCGTTGTTGGCATTGGCGGTGGGGAGGGACACAACGGCCGACACGTTGCACGTGCCCCCCGCGGTGGCAGGCAACGGCAAGAGGGCGACCTGGACCGGCGTCTCCGACATGGTAGCGCCCGAGGTCGCTGCCGTCGTGCCCGTGCTGTCCGTGCTGTCCGTGCAGCTGGCGTTCCAGCTCACCGTGGCTTCCCCGTTGGTGCTGGCGGTCACGCCCACGGTGACCGAGGTCGGCGAGTTTATCGCCTCCGTGACGGTGCAGGTAGCCGTCGCGCCCGATCCATCGCAAAAGCCGGCCACGTTCGCCTGGGCGGCCTCCACGCCCGCGGTGATCCCGCCCAGCGCGAGCAGGCCGGTCGCGGCCACGCAGGCCGCAAAACGACGAGGTCTCTGCATCATCAATTGCCTCTCAAATCGCTTGGCCCCCATGCGCCCCTTAGCACGACGCGCTGGCATCGGGACTGGTTTATACCAGGTTCACTCGTTGGGTGCGAAGGACAGCGATTTATGCCCAGTTAGACAAATCCGAGCGAAGGAAGGCGCTTTAATCCCGAGTGAACCAATTCGGCATAGAGTTCGGCGGTCTGGGCGGCAATGGCGGACCAGCCGAATTCCGCCACCGCGCGCTTGCGGCCCGCCTGTCCCATCGCCTGGGCCCGGTCGGGGTCACCCAGCAGGGCGTTCAGGGCGACCGCGAGCGCTTCCGGCTCACCGGGCGGTACCAGCAGCCCTGTCTCGCCCTCGGCGACCACCTCGGGGATCCCGCCGGTGCGGGACCCCACCACCGCCGTCCCGCACGCCATGGCCTCCAGGTTCACGATGCCGAGCGGCTCGTACACCGACGGGCAGGCGAACACGGTGGCGTGCGTGAGCAGCTGGATGACCTCGGACTTGGGCAGCATCTCGGGGATCCAGATCACGCCGGACCGGGCTCTGCCATTTCGACCAGCGCGCAGGCCCTCCACCAGTTCGGTCACCTCGGCCTGCTGCTCCCGCGTGTCGGCCTGCCCGGCGAGCAGTACCAGCTGGGCGTCGGGGATTAGCTCCGAGGCGGCCCGCAGCAGCACCGGCAGGCCCTTTTGCCGGGTAATCCGTCCGACGAAGATCACGTAAGGACAGTTCTTGTCGATTCCGTACCGGTCAAGCACATCGGTGTCCGGGTCAGGCCGGTATTCGCTGGTGTCGATGCCGTTGCGTATGACCCGGATCCGTTCGGGAGAAATCTCGGGGTAAGCGGTCATGATGTCGGCCCGCATGCCCTCCGACACCGCCACCACGGCGGCGGCCGAGGTCGCCGCCACCCGCTCGCACCAGGAGGAAACCGCGTACCCGCCACCCAGCTGTTCGGCCTTCCACGGCCGCAGGATCTCGAGGGAGTGCATGGTGACCACGTGCGGGATGCCGTACAGCATGGCCGCTAGGTGGCCGCCCAGGTTCGCGTACCAGGTGTGCGAGTGGACCAGCTGCGCGGACCCGACGGCGGCGGCCATCGACAGGTCCGTCGACACCACACGGAGCGCCTGGTTGGCGTCGGCCAGCAGGTCCCAGGGCCGGTGCGCGACCGCATCCGGGCGGTCGGCCCCCTGGCAGTGCACGGTGAGGTCCACCAGCGGCGCCAGCTCGCGCGCCAGGTAGGTGACGTGCACCCCCGCGCCGCCGTACACCTCGGGCGGGTACTCGCGGGTCAGCAGCGCGACTCGGAGCTTGTCCGTCACGGCACGACCTCCTGGCCCTTGCCCACCACGGTGATGCCGCCGGCCGAGACGACGAAGCCGCGCGCCCTGTCATGCTCCTTGTCCACGCCGACCTGCGCCCATTCGGGCACCGTGACGTTCTTGTCGATGATCGCGTTCCGGACCACAGCGTGCCGGCCGATCCTGGTGTTGTGCAGGATCACCGACCGCTCGACGGTGGCCCAGCTGTTCACCCGCACCCCGGGCGAGAGCACGGACTGGCGCACCAGGCCGCCGGAGATGATGACGCCGGGGCTGACCAGGCTGTCGATCGCGCGCCCCACCCGGTCCCCCGCGTCGTGCACGAACTTGGCGGGCGGCAGCGACGGAATGTTGGTGAGGATGGGCCACCGGTCGTTGTACAGGTTGAACGCCGGCGTCACCGCCCCCAGGTCCATGTGCGCGTCGAAGTAGGCGTCGAGCGAGCCGACGTCACGCCAGTAGCCGACATCCTGAGGGGACGCGCCGGGCACCTCGTTGAGCGCGAAGTCATACGCCTGCGCGCCGCCGTCCCGGACCAGCATCGGGATGATGTTGCCGCCGATGTCGTGCCGGCTCGAGTCGTCGTCGGCGTCCTTGCGCAAGGCGTCCACGAGGACGTTGGTGTCGAACACGTAGTTGCCCATCGACGCATAGCACATCTCCGGGTTGCCGGGCATGGGCGGCGGGTTGGCCGGCTTCTCCAGGAACTCGGACACCGTCCGGCCGTCCTTGCCGACGTTGACGATGCCGAACGCGGGGGCCTCGTGCCGCGGCACCGGGATGGCCGCCACCGTCACCCCGGCCCTCTGGGTCACGTGGTGGTCGATCATCTGCTGCGGGTCCATCCGGTACACGTGATCGGCGCCGACGACCATCACGATGTCCGGCTGCTCGTCGTTGATCAGGTTCATCGACTGGTAGATCGCGTCGGCCGACCCGGTGTACCAGTGCGGGCCGAGCCGCTGCTGGGCCGGGACTGGCGTCACGTAGTTGCCGAGCAGGGCGCTCATCCGCCACGTGGTCGAGATATGCCGGTCCAGGCTGTGGCTCTTGTACTGGGTCAGCACGCACATCTTGCGGATGCCGCCGTTGGCCAGGTTGGAGAGCGCGAAGTCGATCAGCCGGTAGAGTCCGCCGAACGGGACGGCTGGTTTGGCCCGGTCCGCGGTCAGCGGGCTGAGGCGGGTTCCGGCGCCCCCGGCGAGCACGATTCCCAGGACTGACGGTTGTGTCATGTCCGGTCCTCCTTGACGCTAGCTGCGGGTTTTCGCGGCGGCTTAAGAGCCATGCTCCCGCGTATCGGGTGAAACTGGGAAGAGCTCACCCGGCGCGTTCACCTGATCTTCCGGCTCGGGCGGTTGGGGCGGGGGCGCGGTGGCCTGCCAGATCTCCTTGACCAGCACCTGCAGCGCGCCGGCCAGGGGGATGGCCAGCAGCGCCGCGACGAAGCCGCCGAACAGGCCGTCGACCAGGCTGCCGAGCGAAGCGCCGACCAGGACCGCGATCAAGACGAGCAGCGGGCTGATCCGCACCGTCTTGCTCATGACCACCGGGTTCAGGATGTGGTTCTCGACCTGGGTGTAGACGAGGAAAACGACCAGGGTGACGATCCCCGCGGTGAGGGAGTGGGTGAGGGCGAACAGCACGGTGGGGATGCCGGCCAGCGCCCCGCCGATCATGGGCAGGAAGTCCACCAGGGCGACCCACAGTCCCCACAGGAGCGGGTACGGCACGCCGAGGATCATCAGCGTCACGAAGACCACCACCCCGGCGATTAGCGAGGTCAGCGTGTTGCCCAGCATGTACCCAGTGATGCCCCGCCTCATATCGCCGGCTATCCGGCTGACTGTGGCCGCCCGGCCCGGGGTCATCTGGCCGAGGACCCAGATCCGCATCTTCGGGCCCTCGAGCAGCAAGAGCAGGACCAGGATGAAGATCGTGGTGAGCTCGATGATCAGGGAAAGGGCGCCCGCGCCGATGGTCAGGGCCGGCTTGCCGAGCGCCTGGCCGTAGGTCACCAGCTTGGGCGCGTTCCGCTGCACCCAGTTCTGGATGTGGTACTTGCGCACGAGATGGCCGTACCAGTCCTTGCCGTGCTCCGCGTTGGCGACATAGGTGGGCAGCTGGTCGGCCAGGTGGGTGATCCCGTTCACCAGCGGGTAGCCGAACACCAGGGCCAGGCCGATGAAGACCAGCACCGCCCACAAGGTGACGATCGCCACGGCAACGCCCCGGCGCGGGACCAGCCGCCGCTGCAGGAGATTCACGATCGGGTTAAGCAGCACCGTGACGAACCCTGCCACCAGCAGCAGGACCACGATGTCCCGCAGCCGGTAGATCAGCTTCCCGGCCACATACGTGGCCGCCACTATCGCGACCGTGACCACGATCGTCAGCAGCGGAACGTGCCGCCGTTCGGCGGCCTTCAGCAGGCGCGCGAAGCGGCCCTGTGGCTGCGGCGGCACATCCTTCACTCAACCCAGCATGCCAGGTCCTGAAGAAACGCTGAGCGGGGCCCTGGCCGGTGCTCAGAATGGCTCGGTGACGTGGCGGTAGTGCCCGGCGTGCTGGACGCGCAGCTTGTACTTGAGCACCTTGCCGCCCACGGTCTCGGGCAGGTCAGCCGCGAACACCACCGACTTGGGGGTCTCATAACCGGCCAGGCTGGCCCGGCAGTGCTTGATCAGGTCCTCCTCGCTGGCCGCGGCCCCGTCCCGGAGCACCACCACCGCGGTCACCGCCTCGCTCCAGCGGGGGTGCGGCAGCCCGATGACCGCCGCCTTGGCGACGTCAGGATGCTGGGCCAGCACGGCCTCCACCCGGAGGCTGGACACGTTCTCGCCGCCGGTCTTCACGATGTCCTTGTACCTGTCCAGCATGATCCGCAGGCCGGCGTCGTCGTAGGCGCAGCTGTCCCCGGAGTGGAACCAGCCGTACCGGAACGCGTGCCGCGTGGCCGCCTCGTCCCGGTAGTAGCCGGCCATCACGGCCGGGGACCGGTACACAGCCTCGCCCGCCACGCCAGGCTGGCCGGCCAGGTCACCGCCGTCCGGGTCAAGGACCGTCGAAGCCAGGATCGGGCTCGGCACCCCGACGTAGTTCTGCTGAGGTGCCGTCGCCGCGTAGAGTTCTGGCCATTCATCGGGCCAGAACCGATGGCAGGGGATCGACTCGGTCTGGCCGAAAATCTCGAATACGCACAGGTTATCGCCGCAGTGCCGTTTCATCGAGGCCAGCGTGGCCGGCGGCAGGGCGGCCCAGCCGTAGACGATGACGGTCAGGCTGCGGGCGTCCAGGTCCGGCCGCGCGGTCAGCGTCGCGTCCAGCGCCCGCACCATGGCCGGCGAACCGGCCCACAACGCGGTCACCTTCTCGGCGGCGATCATCTCGGCGATGTGCTCGGGGTTCGGGCGCCGCCCGAGCACCAGCGTGCCACCACACAGGAACACTGAGTAAGTGAATGGCTGATCACCTACGTGGTAGATCAGCGGGAGGTAGGTCCCCAGCTTCAGGTCAGACTCGAGCCGGAGCCCGCGGGTCAGCGAGAGCGCGAACCCGAATCCAGCCGCGTAGCTGCACGCGTGCGAGATCATCACCCCTTTCGGCAGCGCCGTGGTGCCCGAGGTGAACAGGATCTCCCAGATATCGTCGGCGTGTATCTCCACGTCCGGCTCGCCGGTGCCCTGGTCCGCGATGAACTCGGTGAACGACACGCTGCCCGGGGCCGCCGTGCCGCCGATGGCGATCGTGACCGCGGCCCGCAGGCCCTTCGCGGCGAACGGCTCCTCGGCCCGCGGCCACAGTTCGGCGTCCACGATGGCCAGCTTCGGCTGGACCAGATCGATCATCGCGGCCACCAGGTCCGGCGCCATCATCGGGTTCAGCGGCGCGGCCACCAGGCCTGCCTTGGCGATGCCGATCTTGGCCAGGTAGGCCTCGACCGAGTTCTCGCAGAACAGCAGCACCACGTCACCGCGCTCCAGCCCGCTGGCGAGCAGTGCGTGGGCCACCTGGTTCGCCGTCTCGTCGGCCTGCCGGTAGGTCAGCGAGGCCAGCCGTTCGTCGGCGTAGGCACCCGGGCGGCCTACGATGGCCGGCTTGTCCGGCCGGCTCCAGGTCACCCGCTCAATAAGATCACCGACGCTCATCCGCTCCCACCGGTGCACGGCTCGCCGGTGATGCAGGCTCGTCACATCGAGGTCCACGGCGCCCTCCGCGGGAGCACTAGTGATTGACGGTTCACTAATGTGTTACTATACGAGCCCGGCCCGCCGCTGTGAAGCGCTG
>JBKQQQ010000400.1:0-11454 GCA_052144275.1 Streptosporangiaceae bacterium | reverse complement strand
CGGCAGGCGGGCCCGGCCCGGTGATCACCGTGACCGCGGCCGACGCGGCGGCCTATGCCAGCGACCAGCGGCAGGGCCAGTCGGTCGTAAAGGTGGCGGCCGGGGAGAAGCTGACCGAGCGTCAGGCGCTGGAGGCGATGCTCATCCCCTCCGGCAACAACATCGCCTGGATGCTGGCCCGCTGGGACGCCGACTCAGAAGGGGCGTTCGTGGCAAAGATGAACGCTCAGGCGCGCTCGCTCGGGCTGCGCCAGACCCGGTACGCGGACGCCAGCGGGGCGGATCCGGCCACGGTCAGCACGGCGGCCGACCAGTTCCGGCTCACGCTGCGCGCGCTGCAGATCCCGGCCTTCCGCCAGATCGTGGCCATGCCGCAGGTCACGCTGCCGGTCGCCGGCGTGGCCTACAACGTCAATGCCGCCCTCGGCCACGACGGCATCACCGGCGTCAAGACCGGCTCCAGCTCGCAGGCCGGCGGGTGCCTGGCCTTCGCCGCGACCCGGACGGTCGCGGGCAGCCAGATCACCATCGTCGGCGTCGTGCTCGGCGTGCAAGCCACCCCCGCCCAGCCCAGCGAGCTCGGCGGCGTGATCTCCGCCTCCGAGAACCTCCTGGGCAGCATCGGCGGGAACCTGGAGCATATTCAGGTCATCGAACCGGGCGCTGTCCTCGGACGCGTGTCCAGCGCGTGGACCGCCGGGCCCGCCGCGGTCGCGGCCACCGGGATCGCCGTGACCGCCTGGCCCGGCACCACGGTCACGGTCAAGGTGACACCCCGCCCGCTCGGGCAGGCGATCAGCCAGGGCCAGCCCGTCGCGCAGGCCGCCGTCACGGTCGGCAGCCAGGTACGCCACATCACACTGGACGCCAGCCAGGCCGCGCCGGCACCGTCGGTAGGCTGGCGGCTCACCCGGGTCTGACCGGGTCTGGTGCCGTGGCATGTCCCCGGGCGCGGCTCGCCGTAGGCTCGACTCCTACTAGCGGACACTCCTCTAGGCGCCGCTCATCACGCGGATCCTGCTCCCTTTCCTGGCAGGCGAGCCGGGCAGCCGAGCTGCAACCCCGGGGCAGGTAAGGACCAAGCCGATTTCACCGCGCAGGGCCGCGCTATATGGCCCCCGAGATCCTTGCACCTGCCATCGACCTGGCCAGCGCAAGTTCCTGCCGCATGCAGCTGCCGGCTCCATGACCAAGCTGGTGATCCCTTGGTGATGGAGCGGCACCGGGTAAAAATAACATAACGTAACGAACAACTCACCACTAACTGATTGCCATTCGCGCATATCGATTCCGGTCGACTCTCTACAGCGCCGACCGTCTGGCCGGGGGCATGCAGATAATCCTGTTCGGTGTCTACTCTGGCTACTTCGCCGATCCCGACGGTCATCTGTGGGAGATCGCCTGGGACTCAACCGGGTAGACCCGGGGCCCGCTTGGCTGCACCGTTCGCGGAGCGCAACCAAGGAGCCGACGGTACTGACCCTGGCCGCCGGGACAAGCGCCACCGTCCGTTCCGGAAAAAGAAAATCATTTCTGCAGAACGGACTGTGGTTCCCGTCATCCGGCACGCGGCCCGGACCCGGTGGCGGTGCCGCGCCCGCCGGGTAGACGTCAGCGGTCCGCATCCGACGCGGTCGGCAGGCTGTGCCCGGTGATGAGCCTGCGGGTCTGGCCGGCGTCGCCGCGCGCGGTGGCCGCGACGGGGCCGGCGTGGACCTGGTGCCGGCGGCTCATCTCCTGCGCGGCGGAGGTGTTCGGGGCCGGGAGGACCTCGACGGTCCTCTGCCCCTGCATCAGGGACCTTCGGCTCTGGGCAGGCGGCATCGGTGGCGGTCGCCTGGCGCTATGACGGACCTCGGGGGCCGGAGCGGTCATCCCCGGGCTGGGCGCCCGGCGCGGCAGACCGCGGATCTGCCGCCGGGCTACCCGCAGGAGTACCGGCGGGTGGTCACGCTGCGCGATGGGCGCAGCGTCTTGATCCGCCCCATCCTGCCCAGTGACGCGCCCGGACTGGCCGAGGCGATCCAGTCCGCCGACGCCGACACCATCTACCGCCGGTTCTTCGGCGGCCGCCCGCAGGTCACGCCCGAACTGCTCGATTTCCTCACGACTGTCGACTACGCGAGCCGGTTCGCGCTCCTCGCCGTCGAACCCGCCAGCCAGCGCGGTGTCGCGATCGCCCGCTACGAGCCAGCCGGCCAGGACGGCACCGCGCAGGTCGGCATCGCGGTCACCCCGGGCTGGCGTGGCGCCGGCCTGGCCGGCGAACTGCTCCACATGCTCGCCCAGGCCGCCGGCGAACGGGGCATCCATACGTTCACCGGGATGTACCTGGCCGACAACCGCCCGGTCGCCGCCCTGATCCACGCGGCGGACGAGCCCGCGAACCGGGTCACCTCGCACGGCATCGCCGAGTTCTCCGTGCCGCTTCGGCCCCCGGATCCAGGACCCTAAGGCGCGATCACGATCACGAGGGGCACTGGTGCGTGGCGGGCCAGGCTGACGGGGACCGGACCGGCCATACGGTGCGTGGCGTGGACGAACTCCCGGCCACGATCACCGCGGTCTGGCCGGTGCGGCGCGCTGCCCGGTGTCTCGCTCGCATGCATGCCGATGTCTGGACGCCTGCGGCTTGGTTATCGTGCTCAGATCAGGGCCGTCGCGCCTCATCTTGGACGAGGCGCATGCCGCGCACTGGTTGAGCTGGCCACGGGACAACGGCTGGGGTGTTCCGCGGTGCTGGTGCAGCGGTGAGCGCCGGCGTTTCTCGGTAGGCTGCAGGTGAGGCGCCCGAGCGGCCAGGTGGGCAATGGTCGCGCGAGGGGGTGGAGGTGTCATGACCACGACAACCACCGGCAGCACGGACACCAGCAGCTACCCGGCGCCGGCCGTGTCGGTGGCGCGGATGTTCTATGACCGGGTCGCGGCGACCCCCCGGGCCGAGGCGTTCCGGTTCCCGGCCGAGACCGGCTGGGCATCGCTGACCTGGGCCCAGACTGCCGAGACCGTCAAGACGATGGCAGCCGGCCTGCTCGCCCTCGGGATCCAGCCCGAGGAGCGGGTCGCGATCGCCTCCGCCACCCGCATCGAGTGGCTGTACGCGGACCTCGCGATCATGTGCGCGGGCGCCGCGACGACCGCCGTCTACCCCTCGACCGGGGGCGAAGACGTCGCCTTCATCATCTCCGACAGCGGCACCCGGCTCGTCTTCGCCGAGGACCAGGCCCAGATCGCCAAGCTGCGCGCCCAGCGCGACCACCTGCCCGACGTCATCCGGGTGGTCACCTTCGACGGGCAGGCCGACGGCGAGTGGGTGCTCAGCCTTGCCGACCTGCAGGCCCTGGGGGCCAAGCACCTCACCGGCCATCCGGCCGCGGTCGACGAGGCGGTGGCCGCGGTCGGGCCGGAGCATCTGGCGACCCTGATCTACACGTCGGGGACCACAGGGCGTCCCAAGGGCGTCGAGCTGCCCCATCGCTGCTGGACGTACGTCGGCGCCGGGGCCGAGGCCCTCGGCATCATGTCCGCCGGCGACCTGCAGTACCTGTGGCTGCCGCTGTCTCACGCGTTCGGCAAGATGCTCGAGGCAGTGCAGCTGCAGATCGGCTTCCCGACGGCGGTCGATGGCCGCATGGACAAGATCGTGGAGAACCTGGCGGTCGTCCGGCCGACCTTCATGGCCGGTCCCCCGCGGATCTTCGAGAAGATACACGCGAAGGTCGTGCAGACTGCCCAGGAAGAAGGCGGTATCAAGTTCAAGGTGTTCACCTGGGCCTTCGGGGTGGGCAACCAGGTCTCCCGGGCCCGGATCCAGGGCAGGAAGCCGGGCTTGGCGGTCCAGGCCCAGCACGCGCTGGCCGACCGGCTGGTGCTGTCGAAGGTCCGCCAGGCGCTGGGCGGGCGGATCCGTTTCCTGCTCTCGGGCAGCGCGGCCTTGTCGAAGGACATCGCCACCTGGTTCCACGCGGCCGGGCTGCTGGTGCTCGAGGGTTACGCGCTGACCGAGACCAGCGCCGCCGCTTGCATGGTGCTCCCCGGGGACCCGGCGTTCGGGGTTATGGGCCCGCCGCTGGTCGGCACCGAGATCAAGATCGCGGGCGATGGGGAGATCCTCATCCGGGGTCCCGGGGTGATGCGCGGGTATCACCACCTGCCCGAGGCCACCGCCGAAGTGCTCTCCGCCGACGGCTGGTTCGCCACCGGGGACCTCGGCGAGATAGACCAGGCAGGCCGGGTGCGGATCACCGACCGCAAGAAAGACCTGGTCAAGACCTCCGGCGGCAAGTACATCGCCCCGCAGGCCATCGAGGTGATGTTCAAGGCGATCTGCCCGCTGGCCAGCCAGGTGCTGGTACACGCAGACCGGCGCAACTACGCGACCGCGCTGATCACCCTCGACCCCGACGCGCTGGCCCAGTGGGGACGGGCGCAGGGCCTGACCGCCACCAGCTACGCCGAGCTGACCCGGGAACCGGCGGTCCGCCGGTACGTGCAGGCAAGCATCGAGGAACTCAACGGCCGGCTCAACCGCTGGGAGACCGTGAAGGACTTCCGGATCCTCGACCGGGACCTGACGGTCGAGGAGGGCGAGCTGACACCCAGCATGAAGATCAAGCGCAAGGTCGTGGAGACGAAGTACGCATCGCTGCTCGACTCGATGTACGGCGGACAGCCGCGGGGCTGACCGGATGACCGGCCAAGAAAGCGCTCCGCACGACGTCGGCGCAGGGCTTCGGGCAGCCCGGGATGGCCGAACCGCGAAGAGCCTTTAACACGAGCAGGCCGAGGAACACGGCCCGGTTGTATTCCGCCCGGCCCTCGGGTGCCCAGGGCAGCGGCGCCGGCGCGCTCCCGGAGCGGAACGCCTCCACCAGTTGCGGCAGCCACCGCCCGCCCGCACGTCTCCACACCGTTGAATGCCCGGTAGCGGACGTCGTCGGGATCGGCCAGGACCGGCACATGCGCCGCAGGCAGCCGGTACCGGCGGGCCAGCGGCCCGGCGGCCGGGTCACCAACCTCCAGCAGCCCGCTGGCCACATGATGCTCCAGCCATTCCCGGACATACCGCTCGGCGGTGCCGCTGCGCCCGCCAGCTCCGCAGAGGTCGCGGGACCGCCGGTGTCCAGCGCCTGGTACAGGCCCAGCCGCTCACCCAGGTACCGGCGCTCCCCAGAACATTCGTTATGGGCGGCTACCATGACAAGAATCCCCTATCGTGAACCGTCCATATCGGCGGGTTTGTGCGCTACTGGCTCGAGATTCTTGCTACGCTCCGTGGCGAGCTCCGAACTGGCTATTACCTCCACCGTCGGCTTATCGCCATCTTCGTCGGGTCGGCATCGAGAGTGGCGCTCCCGAGTCCAGAACGGACCCGCTGGTCGTTTCCCTAGGTCAAGCGCCTGAGCCCGGAGTAACCATGATCGGATTGCCTGTTCGGTTTTGCGTCTCCGGCGGGATTCGGACCTGCACACGGCGTCAGGGTGCATGGGTCGCTGATTACTGCTGCGGGCAGGAACGTGGCCTGGCCTGGCTCCGTGGGGTGCGAATGGGGCGCTGCAGGTGCCCGGCGGCGCCGAACCGCCCGTGATGTCTTGACTCTTCTGGCCTGTATCTGCCCCGGACACCGGCCGGCCGCCGGCAGCTCACGCTACGGGGAGTGCTCGGGGTCTACGCTGGCGCGTCGGGGAGGCGGCGCTCGATGCTGGCTATTCGTTCAAGGGCGCCGAGTAGCGCTTCACAGCGAGCATGCTCCTGGGAGCATGCCCATGCCCGGGAGGTCACCTCGGTATCTCGGCGACGGGTATGTCAGCTTCCTGGCTCTGGCGGGCTGGACGATGCCGCCGGGGTGTGCAGGGCGCTGATCTCCTCGTCGAGCCGGGCCAGGAGCCGGTCGTGGCCGGGCAGCAGGTGTGCGTCGCTGGCCAGGCCTACTGACAGCTGCCCGGCGTAGCTGACGATGCTGAACCCGAGGCCCAGCGGGCCGGTGACGGGCACCCAGCCCATCATGCCCGCGACCGGTGTCCCGGCGATCTGTATCCGGTGACGCGGACCGCTGACGTTGGTGACGATGGCGGTGGCCTTGCCGGCGAACGCGTCGACCCAGGCGTTCTGCACGGCCGCGGGGAGCTGGCCCATCCGCTGGAGCATGGTGTAGACGAAGACGCCTTCACGGCTGCTCTTGACCTGATCCATCTGCGCTTTGACGCGGGCGCGGCGACGGCCCTCGTCGATCTCCCCGGTCGGGAGGCGGACGAACACCAGGCCGAACTGGTTGCCGAGCCCCGCGGGCAGCGGTGCGCCGGCTGGGCGCAGGTCGACCGGCACGATGACGATCACCTCTTCTGCCGGCGCGTCGTGCTCGAGCAGGTAGCGGCGCAGTGCCGAGGTGATCACGGTCAGCATCAGGTCGTTGACGGTGCTGCCGGCCGCCGCGCCCGCGGCCTTGACTGCCTCGACTGGCACCGGCCGGGTCCAGGACCGTCGCTTGCCGGGCACCAGCGTACCCTGCAGCAGGTTACGGTCTGCGGTCAGCCCGAAGCCGAGCTTGCCCAGCATGGCCGCCTCGGCGCGGACGGAGCCAGCCAGTTCGGCAGCGCTGCGGGGGCTGGCGAGCGCGGCCCGCAGCACCGCGCTGAGATCACCGGCAGCCGGCCCCGCACGCCTGGCCGCCGCTATCGCCCGCCCGCCCGGTCCGGGCAGCAGCGGCGGCGCGGCGCTGTCATCATGCACCGGCAGCACGCCGGTGTGCTCACCGGCGTCCAGCGGATCGGCCAGCGCCAGCAGGACCTGCATGAGGGCGCCGCCGTCGGCGATGGCGTGGTGGGTGCGCAGCAACAGCGCGCCGCCGTCACCATAGCCGTCGAGCAGGTGCAATTCCCACAGCGGCCGGTCTTTGCGTAGCGGCCGCTCCGCCAGGTCGCTGGCCGTTTGCTGCAATGCCCTCTGGTCACCCGGCGCCGGCAGCCGCGTCCGGCTCACGTGCCCGGCCAGCGCGAAGTCAGCGTCATCGACCCACTCGGGCGCCGCCCACGGAGCCAGCGTGAGCGCCGGGTCCGCGACACGCTGCCGGAACCGGCGGAACCGCGAGACCACGCGCTCTTCGAACACCTGCAGGATCGACGCCTGATCGACCGGCGCGTCGAACCACAGCACGGTGTTGACCACCATCAGGTTCGTCGGGCGGTCCATGTGAAGCCACGCCACGTCCACCGGGTTCATCCGCTCGGCCCTGGTCCCGCCGACAGCCATCGTGCACCTTCCCACGTCGTTCTCTGCCGGCCTGACCGGGCGGATATTCAGCCGCCGCCGGTGCTGCCGGCGGGCGCCTCACCCTGCTCAACTGTGCTCCCCGAGATGGTGCGGCTGCCGCCGGGCGCATGGGTGATCTGGACCCGGCGGGCCTGGGTCTCGGGTGAGACGGGGATGGTCAGGTGCAGGACACCGCCGGCGTAGCCGGCGGTGAGGTTCTCCGAGTCCACGCCCTCGCCGAGGGACAGCTGGCGGGTGAACGACCCCTGGGGCCGCTCGGCGACAATGACCTGCTCGCTCTCGCCGTAATGGGGGGTGCGTTCGGCCCGGATCGTCAAGGTGCTGTGCTCGACCGTGACCTCGACGCTGTCCGGGTCCACGCCGGGCAGGTCGGCCTCGACATGGTAGCTGCCATCCTCGGCGCGGTAAACGTCCATGGGCATGCCGAGCGGGGCACGCGTCCCGGTCGCGGCCATCGACAATAGCCGCTCCAAAGGGTCCCGGAAGGGATCGAACCTGATCACTGCCATCACTGCCTCCTCCTACGATGCCTGCAGAAAGTGTCCTGGCGCGGCGGTAATCACGCGGCCAGCCCCGAGGCCAGCCACCGCAGGACTTGCTCCTCTTGCCGGTCACGTCCTGTTCCCGCCAGGCCAGGCAGCACGCAGTCACTTTGATGGCGGTACCGCCATGGCCCACCATCTCGCCCGCCAGCGGATGCAGGCAAGGTCCAATGGCCCGCGCGCCCGGGGACCTTGGGCCTGCGCACCGCCACGGCCGAACCAGCCTTGCCAGCCCCCGCGCCGTCCCCGCCGGATGCTCACGGCTGATCAGGACGGTATCGCCTGATCTGCGGCACAGCGGCCGGCCCCGACCGCCCGGAACGGACCTGGCGGACCACGAGGAAGCAGGCCACCGATCCCTCACACCGACTCATAGGCGCAGAATTCCCAGATCTGCACGGCCTTTGCCTTGGCCGGAATTGGGCCAACGCGCGCGCAGATAACGGCGGCTCTTTGCGCGCGCAAGCTACGCCAGCGGCGGTGGCGGTGCGTCACGGGTGCCGCGGATCGCAGGCGACGTGACCGCCGGCTCTGCCCTTGTCAGCTGCGTGCTGGTGGGCTATGCGCCGTGCGCGGAAAGGCGCCGCTTTTGATCTGCTCCGGCGCGGCTAGCCGCCGGGGACTGCCTTATGGGGGTTCAACTCGGTTTTATGGGGTTCAACTCGGTGGCAAGGTCATCTGGGCGGGTTTACCGGGCTGCGGCTGCGGTGCGGGGACTGGTGAGCAGCAGCGGGAGGCTGTCACTGTGCTTCCCTGATGATTAAGCGTCGTGCTGCGGCTACCGCGGTCCGGCCCTGCGTGCGGCCCGATCCCGGCTCACCGCTCTCGTCGTTTCCGCAGGTCACATGCCTGGACCGGTCGGGCAGGCCGGTGCTGCCGCCTCTTTTCGCCTGCGAAATGCGGGCCCGGCCGGCCCTTGCCGTGTTAGCTTGGAGTGGTGATGGATCCCCCGTTTGGGGATGTACCACCACGAGCGGGGTTCAAGTCCCCCCTCGGACACCCAGAGGTCTTCACGTTTTCGTGGGGACCTTGTTCACGTTTGGGCCTTGGTGATCTTCGCAGCCGGGTCTGACATTCTGCTGGTGTGGCTGTCCGTGCTGGGCTAATGCCGTTCCGTGGGCTGGCTGGCTGCGGCTTGGGGTTTCGGGCAGCTGGTTTTGCTCTCCGTGCTGTGGGGCTCGATTATTCGATCTGGCTGGTCGGCGGGCTGAGATCATCGCTGGATGCTCTTCTCGGTCGCTTACATGGTGGTGCGCCGCCTGCTCAGCTGCCTGATCGTGCTGGCCCGGAGCGAGGTGTCCAACGACGCCGAACTCCTGGTGCTGCGGCACGAGAACGCCGTGCTGCGCCGCCAGATCAGCAAGGTCCGCTACCAGCCAGGTGACCGGCTATGGCTCGCGGCACTGTCCCGGCTGATCCCCCGGCACCGGTGGAGCGAGGTGTTCGCGGTGACTCCGGCGACGCTGCTCGCGTGGCACCGGCGGCTGGTCGCACGCCACTGGGACTACACCAGCCGGCGGCGTCCCGGACGGCCGTCCACGGCGACCGCGATCCGCAAGCTGGTGATCCGCATGGCGACGGAGAACCCGACCTGGGGGCACCGGCGGGTGCAAGGGGAGCTGATCAAGCTCGGCCACCGGATCGCGGCATCCACGGTCTGGCAGATCCTGCACGACGCCGGCATCGATCCCGCACCACGCCGCACCGGCCCGACCGCCGGGTAGCCCCGGTGCATTGCTGCACCGGGGCCCCCTCAGGACCGCGCATGCCACTCATCACGGCACGCGGCCCAAGCAAGCCGCTTGAGCGGTTCAGGTCGTCTGCTGCAGCACGGTGTTTCCCGCCAGCCGGGACGGATGTTTCGTCCGGTGGCAGGTGGCGTGTACGAGGTGTGTCCGGTTGCTGCGTGCGGCGCTGGGCGTGTCGTGGTGGACCAGGTAGTCCGCCTTGATCGCCTGCCTGGTGACCTGAAGGAACCAGCGTTCCCAGCCCTCGGGGGACTGCGGAGGCTGGTCGCGGGTCAGCAGGTTCTCCCCGCACAGGCTGCACCGCCCGTCCTGCCTGGATAGCAGGCGCACGGTGTAGGAATCGAGTGGGGGTTTGACCTTCTGGCGGCGTTGCGCCCAGTACCCGGCCAGGGCGGGGTCATCGGGTGATGCCCCGCCTTTGACCAGGGTGTGTCGCACGATGTCGGTCCAGGACGGTTTCGGCAGGTAGGCGCCGGTGTCCCGGTCGCCGAATACCCACCGGTCGTTCCTGAACTTCTCGAACTTCCGGAAGTACCGGCTGACGATCCAGTGCTTCGGCTTGTTCGGGTGGCTCCAGCACGCCCACTTGTAGGTGAGTTTCCACAGGTAGTCGGTCAGGGCAGCGAACACCCTGGTCGACACCACCGTCCGGTAGTAGGCGACCCAGCCCCGCACGATCGGGACGATCTTCGCCAGTACCGCTGCGACGTTGGACCCGCGGAGTGACCGGAACTCCTTCGCAAGCCGTTCCCGGAACCTCTTGATGGCCATGGCGCCCGGCTTGATGAGCAGCTTGCCGTTGGGGTAGCGGCGGAGATTGAATCCGAGGAAATCGAACCCCTCAGAAAGGGGGACGATGCGGGTCTTGGCTTCATTGAATGCCAGCCCTCTCGGCTCCAGCCACCCGGCCAGCCGCGCCTTGACCTGTTCGGCCTGCTGCCTGGAGTGGCAGCACACGACCAGGTCATCGGCATATCCAGTGAGCGCCGGACAACCGTCCCTCACATCCCCGGCATGAACACCGGTCCGGTAACGGACGCCCGCGGCCTCCTCCAGCCCGTGCAATGCGATATTCAACAGCAAGGGAGAAATAACACCGCCCTGGGGAGTTCCCTCCCCAGTCGGCGCAAACCCTTTCCCAGCCTCGAAAATCCCTGCCTTCAGCCACCCGGCGATCATTTCCCTCGCGGGGAAACCGCCGAGCATTTCCAGCAGGTGCTCGTGGCTGATCTTGTCGAACGCGCCCGCCAGATCAGCGTCAAGAATCCATACCCGGCTGGATTTCCCGTGCAGGGTGTTAAAAAGCGATTCTATCGCGTCATGGCAGCCGCGGCCCGGCCGGAACCCATACGAACGGGGCTCGAACCGGGCCTCCCACCCGGGCTCCAGCGCATTACGTACCCGCGCCTGATGGCACCGATCCGAAATAACCGGAATTCCGAGCGGCCGCATTTTAGTCTTATCACTGGCTTTCGGGATATACACCCGCCGGACCGGGGAAGGCGCATGCGAGCCGATACTGGCGTGCACGCGCACCGCCATCTCGGCCCTGGCCTGGCTGGTCAGCGCGACCAGCCCGTCGATCCCCGCGGTCCTGCGGCCCGTGTTACGCTGCGTCACCTGCCGCACGCTGACCAGCGTATTGCTCCAGCTCCGCAGCATCAGCTTCTGCACGTTCCTGGCCAGCGGCCAGTCACCCTCCTGCACCGCCTTGAAGATCCTGCCGCGCAGCCGCCGTACCTGCTCCTCATGGCGACGCCAGTCCACATGATCCCAGGCATCACCATCGAATAGGGGCAGGCCCTCAGGTCCGTTCACCGAAGTGTCCAACGTGCCCGTCAGTTCCGGCATTTACGCTCGCTCTCGCCTCAAAGGCTCACCTGCCCACGTCAGCG
>JBKQQQ010000399.1:0-12665 GCA_052144275.1 Streptosporangiaceae bacterium | reverse complement strand
GGCCGGAGCTGTGGGTCACCCACACCGGCGGGCAGACCTGGACGCAGATCAATACGCACGGGCTGCGGGTGACCGACCTGGAGACGGTGGGCAGCCGGGCGCTCGCGCTGTTCGCGTCGTGCACCGGTGGCGGGCAGGCGTTCGCCGGCCAGTGCACGAGCTTCACGCTTTACTCCTCCCCCGCCGCAGGCCAGGACTGGACGCCGGTGGGTGCCGCGACGACCGGGCTGACCAACGGTGCCGCCAGCGAGGCAGCCTCCCTGGTGCTCACCGGCAGCCGCGGCTACCTGCTCGCGCCGGACGGGACGCTGTATGCCGGGCCGGTCGACGGCAGCGCGGCCTGGCCGCGGGTGGGTGCGCTGGTCTCCTCGTGCACCGTGGGGCCGGCCCAGCTGGGCGGCCAGCCGTGGCAGGCGCTGTTCGGCGCGGTGAACGCCAGGGAACTGCTCGTGGCCTGCACATCGTCCGCCGGTAGCGGTTCGCATACCCAGAACAAGCAGGTCTTCTCTTCGCTGAACGGCGGGGTGAGCTGGATCCAGATCGCCACCGCGCCCACCGCGGGGGTGGCCTTCTCGCTGGCAGCCAGCCCCTCGGAGGCCGTGGTGCTCGGCACGGACCGGGGCATCGACCTGCTGCCTCGCGGCGGCACCGCCTGGCAGATGGCCACGCTCGTGGGGGGCGGACCGGCCGGCGGGTTCGGCTACGTGGGCATGACCACCGGCGTGCAGGGCGTCGCGCTGCCCGCCGACCCGTCCGCCGGCACGGTCTGGTTCACCTTCAACGGCGGGCAGACCTGGAAGCCCTCCCCCCTGGGCGGCGGCTAGGGGTCCTCGGGGACGAAGTCGCCGGCCGCCAGCCGCAACTCGCGGAACAGGTCGAAGATCTCCTTCAGCTGACCCGGCTCGAATCCGGCCAGGCCGAACTCGGCCGCCATCAGGTCCCTGGTGGCCCGCTCCACCACCGCCCGGCCGGCCTCGGTGATCTCGGCGAGCCTGCCCCGGCCGTCGGCCGGGTTGGGCCTGCGGATCACCATCTGCTGCCGCTCCAGGCGGTCAATGGTGTTCGTGACGCTGGTGGGGTGCACCATCAGCCGCTCGCCGATCAGCCCCAACGGCAGCGCGCCGCGGCGGCTGAAGGTAAGCAGGACCAGCGCCTCGTAGCGGGCGAACGTCAGCCCGTACGGCCGCAGCAGCGCGTCAAGCTCGCCGAGCAGGATCTGCTGCGCCCGCATGATCGAGGTGACCGCGGCCATCGACGGCGAGGGACCGAACCTGCGGGCCCAGATCTGCGCCGCCCGGTCGATGGGATCAAACGGCAATTCAAGCGGCTTACCCACGGGTACACCGTATTCTCACTGGGAAAGCAGTTCGTCGGCGGCCGTGAAGGGGTCCAGGGTGCCCTCGGCGACCCGGCTGGCCAGCTCGTCCAGGCGGCTCGCGGCCAGCCGGCCGCGCAGCCCGGCGAAGGCCAGCGCGGCGAGTTCCTCACGCGCCCTGGCTTGGCGCCTGCTCTTCAGCTCGCCGGAGGAATTGAGCCAGGACCAGTGCTCGTCCAGGCGGCTGGTCAGCTCGTCGATCCCCTCGCCCTTGACCGCCACGGTGGTGACGATGGGCGGCTTCCAGGCGCCAGGCTCCCGGCTCGCCATCGCGATCATGTTGCGCAGGTCCCTGACCACCTGCTGGCTATCGGGCTTATCCGCCTTGTTCACCACGAACAGGTCGGCGACTTCGAGGATCCCGGCC
Organism: Streptosporangiaceae bacterium; assembly: GCA_052144275.1. Lineage (GTDB taxonomy): Bacteria > Actinomycetota > Actinomycetes > Streptosporangiales > Streptosporangiaceae > Palsa-504. The sequence goes on along the minus strand of JBKQQQ010000399.1, from coordinate 10,923 downwards.
TTGGCCGCCTGGATGGCGTCGCCCATCCCCGGCGCGAGCAGCACCAGCACGGAGTCCGCGAGCGAGGCGATCGCCACCTCCGCCTGCCCCACGCCGACCGTCTCGATGAGGATCAGGTCGAACCCGGCCGCGTCGAGCACCCGGATGGCCTGCGGCGTCGAGGCCGCCAGCCCGCCCAGGTGGCCGCGGCTCGCCATCGACCTGATGAACACGTGGCCGTCGGTGGCGTGCTCCTGCATGCGGATCCGGTCGCCGAGCAGCGCGCCGCCGGTGAACGGCGACGACGGATCGACCGCGAGCACGGCGATGCGGTGACCCGCGGCGCGGAACGCGCTCAGCAGCGCGCCGGTCACGGTGGACTTGCCCACGCCGGGGGACCCGGTCAGGCCGATGATCCGGGCCCGGCCGGTGTCCGGCAGAAGATCTTTGATGACGATGCGGACCTGGGGTGACTCGTCCTCGACCAGCGAGATAAGCCGGGCGAGGGCGCGGACGTCCCCGGCTCGGGCCTTGTCGAGCTCGGCGGCTTGGGTGTCGGCCACGGCGTCTTCGGCCACGGGCCCGCTAGCCGTGGACCCGGAGCAGCAGGGCCTCGCCCTGACCGCCGCCGCCGCACAGGCCGGCGGCGCCGAGCCCGCCGCCGCGCCGGCCAAGCTCGTAGCACAGGTGCACCGCGAGCCGGGCGCCGGAGGCGCCGATCGGGTGGCCGATGGCGATTGCGCCGCCGTTGACGTTCACCACGTCCGGGCCCACGCCGAGCTCGCGCATGGACGCGATGGCCACCGCCGCGAACGCCTCGTTGATCTCGATCAGGTCCAGGTCCGGCACGACCAGCCCGGCCTTGCCCAGCGCCTGCCGGATGGCGTTAGACGGCTGGAAATGCAGCGAGTTATCCGGCCCCGCCACGTTGCCGTGCGCCCCGATCTCCGCCAGCACGTTCAGCCCGGCCCGTTCGGCCGCCTGCTCTGACATCACCACCACGGCGGCGGCGCCGTCGGAGATCTGCGAGGCGGTGCCGGCCGTGATCGTGCCGTCCTTCGCGAAGGCCGGCTTGAGCTTCGCCAGCGACTCGGCGGTGGTGCCGGGGCGGATGCCCTCGTCCTCGGTCACCATCAGCGTCTCGCCTTTTTGCGGCACGGGGACGCCGGCGATCTCGGCGGCGAACAGGCCGTTCTTGGCGGCCGCGGCCGCGCGCTGGTGGGAGGCGGCCGCGAACTCGTCCTGCTGCTCGCGGGTGATGCCGAGCGGGCGGCCGCTGTTCTCGGTGGACTCGCCCATCGACAGATGATCGAAGGCGTCGGTCAGCCCGTCCAGGGCCATTGAGTCCTCGACGGTTACCGGACCGTACTTGTATCCGGCCCGGGAATTCACCAGCAGGTGCGGCGCGCGGGTCATGGACTCCATCCCGCCGGCCACGATGACGTCGTACTCGCCCAGCCTGATCAGCTGCGACGCCAGCGCGATGGCGTCCAGGCCGGACAGGCACACCTTGTTCACCGTCACCGCCGGGACGCTCATCGGTACCCCGGCCGCCACCGCGGCCTGCCGCGCGGTGATCTGGCCCGCGCCCGCCTGCAGCACCTGCCCCATGATCACGTACTGGACCTGATCCGGGCTCACGCCCGCCCGCCCCAGCGCCGCGCCGATCGCGACACCGCCCAGTTCGCTGGCAGACTTACTGGCAAGAGACCCGAGCAGGCGGCCTACCGGTGTCCTCGCCGCGCCGACAATGACCGGCTGACGTGGTTCGCTCATATCCGTAACGATACCTAGCCGGCTACGGAAGGAAATATGGTGCTACCGCTGCTTACCCGCATCGATCACGTCGGGATCGCCTGCCGCGACCTGGCCAAGTCCATCGAGCTGTACCGGACGACGTTCGGGCTGGAGGTGATAACGATGGAGGAGAACGAGGAGCAGGGCGTCCGCGAGGCGATGCTGGCGGTCAGCAGGGATAATCCCCTGCCGGACGCGGGCTTTGGGGGCTACGTCCAGCTGCTCGAGCCGCTCGGGCCGGACACGCCGGTGGGCAAGTTCCTCGCCCGCCGCGGCGAGGGAATCCACCACATCGGGTACGGCGTGACCAACATCACGGAGGCGATGGCCACGATCAGCGGGACCGGCGTCCGGCTGATCGACCAGCGGCCCAGGCACGGGTCGATGGGCGCCTCCATCGCCTTCCTGCACCCAGCCGATCTGGGGGGCGTGCTGACCGAACTTGTACAGTTCGCCAGCTCAGCGTGATGGCCCATAATGGCACTAACGGGATTTACCCGGACGCATGGGATAGAGAACTCTGAAGGGTCCGCCAAACCTCCCGAGTAAGAGTAGTCTGCCTGTCACCGGGCGAGAGTCGTACCCGCATGGCTGACACCCGCCGAAAAAATTCCGTCGCCTTCACGTCTAGCCAGGATTAGGCCATATGCAATCGGACATTGACGCCCAGCTGACCAACTTCTTCGAAGAGGCCCCGCCGCGCGAGTTCGCGACGGTCATGCGGGGCTACGACCGCCATCAGGTCGACGAGCACATCAGGCAGATCGAAGCCGAAGTGCGCACGCACCGCGAGCAAACCCAGACCATGCGGCAGCAGCTAACTGACGCGCACCGCCAGATCCAGGAGCAGGAACGCCCGACCTACTCCGGTCTCGGTGCCCGCATTGAGCAGCTGCTCAGGCTGGCCGAAGAACAGGCCACCGAGCTCGTCCAGGCGGCCAGGTCCGAAGCGAACGAGATCAAGGCTGCGGCCAAGGTCGACGCGGCGGAGTTGCGGGCCGGCGCCGAGAACGAGGCCTCCGAACTGCGCGCCAACGCCAAGCGCGAGACCGACGACCTGCGGGGCGCGGCCGAGCGCGAGGCCGACTCGATCCGGACCACCGCCCGGCGCGAGGTCGACGAGCTGACCTCGATCACCGAGCGCGAGGTGGCCAAGCTCCGCGCCACCGCCGACCACGAGGTCGCGGATAAGCGGGCCGCGGCCGAGCGCGACATCGCCAAGCTGCGCACCAGCACCGAGCGCGAGGTGGCCCAGCTGAAGGCCACGGGCAAGCGCGAGCGGGACGAGATCCTCACCACCTCCAAGCGCCAGGCCGACGAGATGCGCAGCCAGGCGCAGCGGATCCTGGAGGAGAGCGAGGCCCAGCGGGCCCAGGCCGAGGCCGAGTTCGAGATCCAGCTCGCGGCGCGCCGGGAAGAAGCCGAGCGCCAGGAAGCCGAACGGCTCTCCGCGGCTCAGTCCGCCACGCAGAAGCTCGTCTCCGAGGCCGAGCAGCGGGCCTCCACCGCCGAGCAGCGGGCGGCCAAGGCCAGCGCCCAGGCCGACCAGACCCGGCGGGACGCCGACTCGCACGCCCGGCAGCTGGTCAGCAACGCCAAGAAGAATGCCGACCAGATCGTCAGCCAGGCCAAGACTCAGGCCGAGCAGATGCTCGCCGAGACCAAGGCGGACGCCGAGCGCCGCCGTGCGACCGCGCAGCGCGAGGTCGACGAGCTCACCAGGCAGAAGGACAGCATCGCCACCCACCTGGCGCAGGTGCGCCAGCTGCTCGGCGGGCAGATGCCCGACATGGGCGCCGCCATGGCGGCAATGGCGCCGAAGCCGGCCATCGCCGCCGACCCGACCCCGTCGGCTCCGTCCGGCGCGGCGCGTAACGGCAACTCCACGCCGCCTGCTCCCACCACGGTGCAGTCGGCGCAGTCCGCTCACCAGCCCACCCAGGTGTCGTCGGCGCCCACCCAGGTGTCCTCGGCGCCCACCCAGGCGCCCACCCAGGCGCAGGGCCAGCCGCGGCCCACCAACGGCTCCCCTGCCACGGCCCAGGCCAGCACCAAGCAGTCGGCCAACGGCAAGGAAGACGACGAAGACTGGTGGACCGAGTAACCGTCTGACCGGGTAACCGCGCCGTCGCTCTTGTTCGAGCGGCGGCGCGGTCTCGTGTTTGCTGCAGTTCGGGTCAGGTGACGGGGACGATGCGGGCTTCGGCCAGGCGCCCGGAGTCGATGTGCAGCACGCCGAGGGTGCCGTGCGGCTGCCGCCTGCGGTCCGTCGGCGACCCCGGATTGAAGATCCGCAGCCCGGGCGCCGACTCATCCAGCGGGATATGGGAGTGCCCGAACACCACCAGGTCCGCCGACGGGAACCTGCGGCGCATCCGCACCATCCGCCCGGCGGCGGCCCCGCTGTCGTGCACCATCGCCACGCTGAGCCCGTCCAGGTCGAGTTCGGCGGTTTCGGCGGCTCCCCAGGCGGCCACGTCCGGCTGATCATTGTTCCCGAGCACGGCGACCACCGGCGCGTACTCGGCGAGTTCGGTCAGGACCGAGGCGGTGCAGACGTCGCCGGCGTGCAGGATCAGGTCCGCGCCGCGCAGCTCCGCGGCCACCTGGGGCGGGCAGGCCCGCCACCGGCGCGGCGCATGAGTGTCAGCCAGGACCACGACCCGCACGGGGAGCTACTCCACGTGGCGCGTGTCGACGTCGTGGATGGTCGGCATGACGGAGGTGAGGTCCACGCTGGCCTGCTCGGTGGCCTTGCGCTGTCTGTCCTTGGCTTCCGCCCCGGCCGCCGCGGCGGCCAGCCGCCGGGTGGCCTCACGGCGGCGGCGCATCTGCTTGATCACCTTGACCGTCCGGTCAGCGGCGAACAGCAGGCAGGCGAACAGGACAACCGTGACAGCGATCAGCACTCGCACAGGCATCTTCCGTCTCGTCGTTGTTAAGGGGGTCAGAGGGCCCAGTAAAGCCGGTGCTGACAGGATTTTCCAAACGGACTTATGCCCCTAACTCGGGCGGCCAGGGCTTTCTGGCTGCTACGATGCTCGCGCCGGCGCCCGAGTGCGCCGGGGCGAGAGGGGAAGTGGGGCCACCCGGTTGAACGGGCCGGGTGGCCCGAAACCCGCTGCTCAGTCCCGAAGCTCAGTCATTTAGCTGGCCGAGCAGCCAGCCGGGGCCGAGGACCGTCGCGCCGGCCGCCGCGCTCCGGTCGCGCAGTTCGCGATCGGCGGTCACGACCACGCTCCGCCCGGGCAGTTCGCGCACCACGGCCACGATCGCGTCGTCCCCCGAGCCGCTCGCCCGCACCACGCGCACCTCTCCGGGCTGGACCGGTTCCGCCGCGCCGGGCTCGGCCGCCGGAATGGGGGCCGCCGACGCTGGGGCCGCCGGAATGGGGGCGGCCGACGCTGGGGCCGCCGGAATGGGGGCGGCCTTGGCGGCGCCCTCGAGCACCAGGACGAACCCCGGCGTGACGTCATTGTCGTCCGGCAGGGTCGCGCGGCCGCTCGCGGCCAGCAGGACTATCCCGGCGTGCAGCCGGGCCGCGGCGCCGGCCCGGTCCCGCCACCAGCCGTCGGGGCGCGACCCCATCACGTTGGCGACATCTACGACGATTGTCACCGGATGCCCGCCGATCCCTATCTCCTCCGCACCGTAAGCTGGCCGCATGGCAGACGTGCAACTTGCCCGGCAGTTCACCGAACAGGTCTCCAGGCTACGGCAGCGCCAGACGGCCCCGCTGATCCTCGAGCTCGACCTGACCGACGGGATCGGCGAGGGGCCGGTTACGGATCCGCTGTCCGCGTTCATGTCCCGGCGCAAGATGCGTCTGCCCGACATCATCGAGGGCCTGCGGCGCGCTCACCAGGACGACCGGGTCCGCGCGCTCGTGGTCAAGGTGGGCGGCGGCCGGATCGGGCTGGCCCGGATGCAGGAGATCCGCGAGGCGATCGCCGCCTTCCGCGAGTCGGGCAAGCTCACCGTGGCCTGGTCGGAGACCTTCGGCGAGTTCACCCACGGCAACGTGCCCTACTACCTGGCCACCGCGTTCGACCGGATCTACCTGCAGCCTTCTGGCTCGCTCGGGCTCACCGGGGTGGCCATCGAGCAGTTGTTCCTGCACGACGCGCTGGCCAAGATCGGCGTCGCCTTCCAGAGCGCGAAACGGTACGAGTACAAGTCCGCCGCCGACAACCTGACCGAGCGCGGCTTCACCGGTCCCGCCCGGGAGGCCGCCGAACGCATGGCCGTCTCCGTCGCCGAGCAGATCACCGCGGCCATCGCCGAACGCCGGGGCAAGACCGTCGCCGACGCCCGCGCGCTGCTCGACCGCGGGCCGTTCCTGGCCGCCGACGCCCTCGCCGAGGGCCTGGTCGACGCGCTCGGTTACCGCGACGAGGTGTACGCGGACGTGCGCAAGGAGGCAGGTGCCGATGCGATCCTGCAGTACGTGCCCCGCTACCAGCGGGCGCACGCGCTGGCGCAGCGGGCCCGCCGGCTGCCCAACCCGCGCGAGCGCTTCGTCGCGGTGATCTACGCGTCCGGCCCGATCAAGCAGGGGCGCAGCAACCGGGGCCCGGTGGGCGGCAGCTCGATGGGTTCGGACACGGTGGCGGCCGCGCTGCGGTCGGCGACCTCGGATGAGCGGGTCCGGGCGGTGCTGCTGCGGGTCAACAGCCCGGGCGGGTCCGCCGTCGCGTCCGACACGATCTGGCGCGAGGTGGTCAGGACCCGCGCGGCGGGCAAGCCGGTCGTCGTCTCGATGAGCGACGTGGCGGCCTCCGGCGGGTACTACATCTCGATGGCCGCCGACATCATCGTGGCGCAGCCGGGCACGCTGACCGGGTCGATCGGCGTGATCATGGGCAAGCCCGTGCTGGAGGAGGCGTTCGGGCGGGTCGGCATCACCACGGATTCGGTGTCCGTGGGCCGCGGGGCGACCATGTTCGCGCCGACGCACCCGTTCAGCGAGGACGAGTGGGAGCGGATCAACGTCTGGCTCGACGCCATCTACCGCGACTTCACCGAGAAGGTGGCCTCGGGCCGCCGGATGACGGTGGAGCAGGTCGACGAGATCGCCAGGGGACGGGTCTGGACCGGCGCCGACGCGGCGCAGAACGGCCTGGTCGACGAGCTCGGCGGGATGTCGGCCGCGGCCGACATCGCCCGCCGCCGGGCCGGGCTGCCCGCCGACGCGCCGCTGCGCGTCTACCCCCGGCTGACCCCGCTCGACCAGCTGCGCCCGCCGGAGTCGAGCGAGTCCCGTCCGGCCGCCGCGGCCCGGCTGGACCTCGGCTTCGCCGACGCGTGGGGCCCGGCCTGGCGGTTCGCGGCCCAGGCCGGCTTGTCGCCGTACGGACCGCTGATGCTCCCCGGCCGCTGGATAATCAATTGACCGAACGAACCAGTCCGCCCGCCCCGGTCCCCCTCGGAGCGGACGTGGCCGGGGCGTGGGAGGCATGGGCGGGTGCGGTCACGCTGCTGACCGTGGCCGACGGGCGGGACGATGTCGGGGCGACGGTCAGCGCGTTCTGCCCGGTGTCGGCGGATCCGCCGCTGGCGCTGGTGTCGCTGATGTCGGGGTCGTATCCGGCGGAACTGTTCGGCCGGGCGGAGGAGCCGGTCACGCGCTTCGCCGTCACGCTGCTCTCGGCCGGGCAGCGGGTGCTGGCGGGGCGGTTCGCCGCCGCAGGCCGGCCGGGCGCGCGGCTGATGCTCGAGGACATGCCGCACCGGCGCGGCCCCGTCTCCGGGGCGCTGATCGCCGAGGGCGGCCTGGCCGCGCTGGAGTGCGCCGTGCAGCAGGTTATCCCGGCCGGGGATCACCTGCTGCTCATCGCCCGGGTCACGGACGTCCCCTACGTGGCGGACTCCGGTGCGCCCCTCATCCGTTTCCGCCGCCATTACCTGCCCCGGTAGGCTCTACCGTGTCGATGTCCAGATAAGGAGCCCTGTGCCCGACTTTGACACCAGCGTCCCGCACATCGCCCGGGTCTACGACTACTGGCTGGGCGGTAAGGACAACTTCGCCGCGGACCGGGAACTCGGCGAGCGGACCCTGCAGGCGTATCCGAACCTGGTGTTCTCGGTCCGCGCCAACCGCGCCTTCCTGGCCCGCGCGGTCCGTTTCCTGGCCGCCGAGGCGGGGATCAGGCAGTTCCTCGACATCGGCACCGGGATCCCGGCCAACAACAACACGCACCAGGTCGCCCAGCGGGTGGCGCCCGAATGCCAGATCGTCTACGTCGACAACGACCCCATCGTGCTGTCGCACGCCAAGGCGCTGCTGAAGAGCACCCCCGAAGGCGCGTGCGCCTACATCGACGCGGACCTGCGGGATCCGGACACCATCCTGGTCGAAGCGGCGAAGACGCTGGACTTCGGCAAGCCGGTCGCGGTCATGCTCATCGCGGTCCTGCAGGTCGTCGGCGACGACGACGAAGCCAGCGCAATCGTGAAGCGGCTGATGGGGGCGTGCGTACCGGGCAGTTTCATGACGATCTCGCATCCGGCCAGCGACATCGACACCGAGCAGATGGCCGAGATGGCCCGGCGCCTTAACCAGTCCGTGGCGGAGAAATCCACGCACCGCGACCGTGCGGGCGTGACCCGCTTGTTCGACGGGCTCGAGCTGGTGGAACCCGGCGTGATCCGGGCCGCCGAGTGGCGGCCGGACTCCGACCTGGAGGCGGCCAGCCCGGCGGCGCTGTGGGCAGGCGTCGCCCGCAAGCCCTGATGCGGGTCACGGTCGGCCGCACCCGCGGCTAGGGAACCGAGCCCGCGACCAGGCGGCCCGCCTGCCAGACGGCGGCGACCTGCGGGACGCCGGGGCGGTAGGCCAGGTAGGCGTGCGACGGCGCGTCCAGCAGGATCAGGTCGGCCCGGGCGCCGGGGCCGAGATGGCCGATGTCGGTCCGGCGCAGCGCCCGGGCGCCGCCCGCGGTGGCGGCCCAGACGGCCTCTTCGGTGGTCATCCCCATCTCGCGGACCGCGAGCGCGATGCAGAACGGCATGCTGGACGTGAACGAGGAACCCGGGTTGCAGTCGGTGGCCAGGGCCACCGTGGCGCCCGCGTCGAGCAGCCGGCGCGCGTCGGGGAACGGCTGCCTGGTGCCGAACTCCGCGCCGGGCAGCAGGGTCGCGACCACCGGCGTCGAGGTTAGCGCGTCCACGTCGGCGTCGGTCAGGAACGTGCAGTGGTCGGCGGACGCGGCGCCCGCCTCGGCCGCCACCCGGACGCCCGGACCCGGCCCGAGCTGGTTGGCGTGCACGCGGGCGCCAAGGCCCGCGGCCCGGCCCGCCGCGAGCACCGCGGCGGCCTCGTCCGCGCCGAACGCCCCGTCCTCGCAGAACACGTCGACCCAGCGGGCCGAAGGCGCGCAGGCGTCCAGCATCGCGCCGCACACCAGGTCGACGTAGCCGGCCGGGTCGGCGGCGAACTCGGGCGGCACGACGTGCGCGCCGAGGTAGGTGACCTCGGGGGTGACCTCGGCGGCGAGCGCCAGCCCGCGCGCCTCGTCCGGCACGGTGAGCCCGTACCCGGACTTGCACTCGAACGTGGTCGTGCCCTGGCGGAGCATCTCGGCGGCCAGCCGCCGCAGGTTCGCGCGCAGCACGACGTCGGGGGCGGCGCGGGTCGCCTGCACCGTGACCAGGATGCCGCCCGCCCGGTAGGGCCGGCCCGCCATCCGGGCGGCGAACTCCGCGCTGCGCTCCCCGGCGAAGACCAGGTGGGCGTGCGAGTCGGCGAACCCCGGCAGCACGGCCCGGCCGCTCGCGTCCACCATGGTGTCCGCGGCGGGTGCCCGGGACGCGGGCCCGGTCCACGCCACCGTGCCGTCGGCGATGACCAGCGCCGCGTCGGTCAGCGCGGCAAAGCCGCCCGGCCCGCCCTCGTCGGTGACCAGTGCGCCGTCGTTGGTGACCAGCTCGCTGATACCGGTGATCAGCGTGCTGTCCTGTGCGGACACGTGCCGGCTAGCCGGCACTCTGCTAGCCGGCACTGCTAGCCGGCACTGGCCAGCAGGATAGCGCCGATGTCGGCCCCGCTGGGCTGGCGCGGGGTACTGGCCAGCATCTCGTCGTCCAGGGCGTCGGCGGCGATCTGGGCGAAGTCGGCCTCGGTGATGCCGAAATCGGCGATCGCGGCGGTCAGCCCGACCTGCTCGCGCAGCGCGGCGACGGCCTCGATGGCGGCCGCGGCGTTGCGTCCGGCGTCCGCGTGGGTGTCGCCGGCGCCGAGGGCGAAGGCGACGTCGGCCATCCGTTCGGTGCGTACCGGCAGGTTGAAGCGGAGCACGTCAGGCAGCAGCATGGCCAGTGCCACGCCGTGCGCGATGTTCCACCGGCCGCCGAGCGAGTGGCCGATGGCATGGCACAGGCCGAGGCCCGTGTTGGCCATCGCGACGCCCGCCATGTGCGCGGCCAGCAGCATCTGCGACCGGGCGGCCAGGTCCTCCCCGTCCGCGCAGGCCCGTGGCAGGTTGGCCGCGATCATCCGGATCACCTGCAGCGCGATGCCGTCCGACCACGGGTTGGGGCGCACCGACAGGTAGGACTCCAGCGCGTGAGTCAGCGCGTGCAGGCCGGTCGCGGCGGTCACGGCCGACGGCAGGCCCACGGTCAGCGCCGGGTCCAGGATCGCGGCGGCGGGCATCGAACTGGCGTGGCCCACGTGGAACGTGCGATGCGTCACCGGGTCGGTCACCACGCCGAACGCGTTGGTCTCCGCGCCCGTGCCTGCCGTGGTCGGCACCGCCACGATCGGCAGGGCGGGCACGGCGAAGTCGCCGCGGTAATCCAGGTCCCGGCCGCGCCGCGGGTTGACCGCCGCGATCGCGATTCCCTTGGCCGCGTCGATCGGCGCTCCCCCGCCCACCGCCACCAGCGCGATCCGCGGGGCGGCAGGCGCGAGCCGGACTGAGGGCGCGGTGGGTCTGAGGGTGGCGGTCACGGCCGCGGCGGACGCCGACGCGGCCGCGCCGGCCGCGGCTTCGGCAGTGGACTCCGCGACGGCTTCGGCGCCTGCGGCCAGGTCGTCGGTGGTCGGGTTGGGGTGCACGCCGGAGAAGACGCGGGCAGGCAGGCCCGCGTCGGCCAGCACGGTCATGACCGTCGCGATCACCGGCGTCGCCGCGAGCGCGGCACCGG
>JBKQQQ010000398.1:0-17203 GCA_052144275.1 Streptosporangiaceae bacterium | reverse complement strand
CCGGATGCGCTCATAGCCGTGACTGTTCGCTCCGCTGCTACATCAGCCCCGTCTCCGCCAGCCATCTCGCGATCAGCCAGACTGTGCCACCTGGCGTGCCCTGACGAACCCCGCAGCTGCCCGGCATCCCCACTGCCCTAGCTGGCCCGCGTAACTGCTCGCGGTCAGATCGCTCCTGCATGCCCAGCCGCCGGTCCCGGCGGGCGGACCTGATCACGATGGCCCCGGCCACACTGATGCAGGCGGCGCAGACCGCGTAGCCGCAGTCGCTGATGAGCGTGAACAGCAGCGGATGGCCCCAGCCGAGGTGACCGGCCAGGTGTGCCGCTCCACCGCCCGCAACCGCCGCCAGCACGCCCGCGCCGAACCAGTACCGGCCGGCCCCGCCCGGGCGCCGCCAGAGGAGGCAGCCCACGAGGCTGGCCAGGGAATAACTCAGCAAGGACGACACGTAGCCCGCCAGGCTCGCGCTGCAGATGAAGATGTCGTAGTAGACAATGAACGCCAGGATCGCGAGCAAGACCGCCAGCCCCGTGAGCAAGGCCGCTCCCACGCCCAGCCAACGGGCATCCTTGCCCATGCTCGCTGAGCCGCGGTGAGCCCCCCCGCGGCGGGCCGGGCCCAGCCCCAGGGCGGCACCCCGCAGAGTGTCGGCCGCGAACCACAGCATGCGGGCCGCGCGGGCCGCGGCCGGCTTGATCTCCGGATCGCCGAGAATGACCGGCAGCTCAGCAGCCCATTCCTGGTAGCGCTCATCCCTTGCGGCGGCGGGCAGGTGCCGGGCGGCCCGGCCCGCCAGGAACTCACCCACGCGCAGCAGCCAGCGCTCGCCCCTCATCACAGGCTCCCCGGAGCCGTGCGGCCCAGCCGGACCGGCGCGCGCAGCTGGCCGGCGCGGACCTGGGCGAGTTCCAGCCGGGCCACCCGGATGCCCTCGCCGGTTAGCTGGTAATACCGCCGCGGCCGCTCCCCCCCGGCCTGCGGCGTCTCCCACGCGGAGGTGACCAGCTTCTGGTCCTCCAGCCGGGCCAGCATCGGGTACAGGGTGCCGCTGGGCAACCCGGCCGCCTTCATCAGGTCATAACCGTAACGCGGGGCGGCGGGATCCTCCAGGAACGCCCGCAGCACCCGCTGCAGCGGCGCGGTCATCCTCACGCCTCATATCCTACACATGTAGGGAACGTATACCGGCCTCTGGCTGCCGTGACATCTGCACGACGGGCGTGGGAATCCCGAAGCCACGGCCAGCCGCAAAGTACGGCTGGCTCAGCAGCCGCACCGGGCAGGGCTGCCAGCGGCGTGCGATTCCTGTAGCGGGCCGCTCCCGGGCTCAGAGCCTTTTTCGCCAGCTTGAGTGTCTGCTCGGCGTAGCCGAGCCGGTGGCAGGCGGCCCGGACGATGGTGCCGGAGGCTAACACACCCTCCAAAGTGATCAGGGCACAGCCTTACCCGCAGGCCCAGTCCCCGGCGGCTGCCATCAGCGCCCTTTCCCCGCACGTACGCGAGCGCGTCCAAGCGGTGCAGGGATCACACGACGACATTGGTGTCGTCACCGGGGCGTTCGCGGGCGCTGACTGCGTGTTCTGGCTGGTGCCCCCGAACCGCCACGCCGAGAGTGTCGAGGTCTACGACGCCGAGCCGCGCACCGGGCAGCCCACCAGCTTTCGCCAGTGGTGCGGGGAAGTGCTCAGACCAGCCGTCCTGGCCTGAGCACCACCGCGGCGAGAAACGTCCCGCCGAACGGACTGGGTGGCACGCCCTGGAAATTACACGCTTGTCATTCCCGCTGAGGCCCGGTTCCCTGGCTCAGTTTGCGCCGGTAAGCGAGACTTGGTTGTCGGCTGAGTCGTGGCGGGCGGTGATGGGGCGTGGACGGGCAGCCGGATGTCGTGTCGTTCGAACCGCGACCGCGGCGCCGTGACTGGTGGCCAAGGGCTGGCCGCGGCGGCTCGATCGCGATCGTCGTGGTCCTGCTGGCGTGCCTGGGCGTGATCGCGTCCCTGGCGCTGCTCGTGGCGAACCGGGATCACACGATCGCCGACCTGCGTACGGCGCTGCGGAATTCCCGCCATCAGGCCCCCGCCACGGCGGCAGGACCGGCTCTGCCTGCCGATTCCGGTAGCGCCATGTTCACGCTTCCTGACGCTGCCCTCGGTTCGTTTTCCGTGGTGGCGGTGGCCGTCCGGGCCAAGCCCGGCTCGGCCCCGGTTACCTGGCTGTTCGTGTACGGTCAGCATGCCGCTCCTGGTCAGCGCTATGGCCTGCTCGAGGGCACCTGCGGCGGCCAGTATGTCACCGCGTCCGACCTGGCGGACGGCACCGCGGACCGGCGCGGCGACCTCACGATCACCGCGCGGGAGCTCGCCATCAGCCCGCAGGCTTCTGACTTCTGGGTCATGCTGTACAGGTGGGAGGACGGTACGCCCCTCGGCGGCGTCCAGGGGCCGCTGGCCGGTAGCGAGGCGAAGACCTTCCGGTCCGGGCCACCGTGCTGAGCGGCCGTTACTCCGTCGTTGCAGACCGGCCGCCGGGCGTGACCAGGCCGGTTTCGTAGCCGTAGATCACGGCCTGGGCCCGGTCCCGCAGCCCCAGCTTGGTGAAGACCCTGGCCACGTGCGTTTTGACGGTGCTCTCGCTGACGAACAGGTTGCGGGCGATCTCGGCGTTGGACCGGCCGCGGATAAGCATGATCAGCACCTCGCGTTCCCGTTCGGTGAGCCGGGCGAGCTCCGGCGCCGCCCGCGGGCGGCTGCAGGCGAAACGCTCGATCAGCCGGCGGGTGAGCGCGGGCGCGACCAAGGCGTGACCGTCGGCCGCGGCCCTGATACCGAACAGCAGTTCCTCGGGGCGAGCGTGCTTCAGCAGGAACCCGGTGGCCCCGGCGCTCAGCGCGTCGAAGACGTACTCGTCGAGGTCGAAGGTGGTGAGCATCACGACCTTGGCCGAGTCCGGCCCGAACGCCATGATCCGCCGGGTGGCCTCGATGCCGTCGAGGCGCGGCATCCGGATATCCATGAGCACGACGTCCGGGCGTGCCCTGGTCACCTCGCTGACCGCGGCCATCCCGTCCGCGGCTTCGCCGACGACCTCCAGGTCGGGCTGAGTCTCGATGAGCATGCGGATCCCCGCTCGCACCAGCGCCTGGTCGTCGGCCACCAGGACCCGGATCCTCATTGGCTGGCCGGCAGCCAGGCGCGGACCGAGAATCCCCCACCGGGACGGGGGCCCGCCTGCAGGGTGCCGCCCAGGAGCTGAGCGCGCTCGGTCAGGCCTTGCAGTCCCCGCGTCCCGCTGTTGACCGGCCGCTCCCCCGCGGCGGGCATCCCGCGCCCGGTCACCGGCACCGCAGGAGCGGCGTTCTCCACCACTACGCCAAGCCCGCCGTCGAGGTAGCTCAGGGCCACGCTCGTCGGCGCGGATCGCGCATAACGCAGGGCGTTGGTCAGTGACTCCTGGACGACCCGGTAGGCGGCCAGCTCGACCGTGGCGGGCAGGGACCGGGGCGGCCCGGCGATCTCCAGGCGAACAGGCAGTCCCGCCGATCTCGCGCCGTCCACCAGGTCCGGCAGATCGTCCAGCCGCGGCTGCGGACGACGGTCCAGTTGCTCGTGCTCATCCCGCCTCAGCGCGCCCACGATCCGGTTGAGCTCGATCAGGCCCTGACGCGCGATGTCCTCGATGCCGCCCACGGTCCGCACGGCCACGCCCGGGTCCTGCTGGCTGGCCAGCCGGGCCGCACCCGCCTGCACCGCGATGGCGCTGAGCTGGTGCGAGATGACGTCATGAAGCTCGCGCGCGAAGCGGGACCGCTCCGCGTCATGCGCCAGCCGGGCCGAGGCCGTCGCCGCGTCACGATTGGCCGCGGTGACCTCGCCCAGTCCGAGTGCGGTCGCCAGCAGCGCCAGCGGCAGGGCCTCCTCGCGGAAGCCATGGGAGGTCAGCAGCACGACCGCGGCGGCGGCCACGGCGGCGGCGGTCAGGATCCGCGCCGCCAGCCGGGTCCGGGGTCCTCCCCACGCTCCCAGCCCGAACGCGCCGACCGCGGTAGCCGCCGAGGCGGAGTAAGGATTGTGGCCGAGTCCCGTCCTGATGGCCAGCACGGCCGCCGCCAGCCCGGCCACGAGCAGCGGGACGCGCCGCCACCACAGGAACGGCACGGACTGGGCCAGCATCAGGGCCGTGTAACCGAGCACGACCGGCGTGGCGGCACCGTGTCCCGGCGGCCGCCACCACCAGGGCACGTCCGGGGCGGCCCATGCCAGCAGCCCGGCGGCGACGAGCCGGTCGGTCACCTGGCGAGGGATCCGGCGGCCCGGTGCCTCGTCCCGCGAAGCTTCCATATCCAACCAGCCTAGGCAACTCCTCCCCGGTGCAGAATCAGCCGGCCGGAGGATCCCTTCTCACCCGGAAGACGACATGGCCGGGCGTTCCGGCCAGGAGAGATCAGCCTCGGTCCTGACGACACCGGCCTCGGGGCACGGGCAGGCTCGGGGCATGACCAGCCACTCCGGGCGGGCCGCGCGGGACGGGGCCAGGCGGGCGATACTCAGGTGGCTCGTCCACCTGGGGCTGATCGCCACTGTCGTCGTGTCCCTGGTGTTCGAGCCACTGGTGCTGACGATCCACATCGCCGTCGGCCTGGTCTTCGTGGTGCTGGCAGGCGTGCACCTCGCTCAGCGGCGGCGGGTATCGGCCAGCCTCCTGTCCCGGCTAGCCCGGGTGCGTGCCCTGGCCAGGCCCGCGGGCCGACTGGCCTTGGCCGACGCGCTGCTGGCGGTGATCACCGCGGGCATGCTGATCTCAGGCTTCTGGGACTGGTTCGCCCGGCATCCGACCAAGATCCGGTGGCACGCGATCACCGGCGTCGTGCTGGCTATATCGCTGCTGATCCACACAGCTCGGCGCTGGTCGCGGCTGCGCCGCTCGAAGGTGCGCTAGCCGCCGGGGCAGGCCGGGATTGGTTACTTTGCCGACCAGGGTAGATGAGGTGGCGAACACCCGGATAGCCGTCGCCGTGGTGACGGCGGTGGGCTGAGCTCACAGGACGAAGGTGCAGCCGTCCCAGTAGGCCTCGACCCGCGGGTGGCGTCGTCCGCGCATCCCGATCTCCAGGACGTCGGGCATCCGGCCCGCGGGCGCGCGGAACCAGACGTCCAGGCCGTCCGAGTGCGCCGGGTGGAAACCAGACAACCCCGGCGGCGGCACCGTGGCCGCGTGCATGTACGCCGGTGTCCCCCAGCAGCACACCCGCGGGTGAGCCGCCCAGACCCACAACTTCCCGCCCCGCCCCCGGACGAACTCCCCCGCCTCAGCGCTCACATCCACCCGCACGGCATCCTCCAGGCCAGCAGCAGACCCGACCGGACCTGCATATATCCTGCCACGCACCCAGCTATCCACGCCATCGGCCGCAGCATCGTCAAAGGACTGGCGGCCTCGCCGGAATCGACCCGGACGGCGGGAGCACGGGGGCGCGGGCCGGCACGGTGTCCGGGTAGATCAGCCCGGTACCGGTATTGAGCACGACGACCTGGTCCGACCCGGATAGCCAGCCGGACTCGCGCAACTGCCGGACGGCGGTGACGCAAGCGGCGCCTTCCGGGCAGATGAAGCTGCCCTCCAGGCGCGCTACCAGGCGCTGGTCGGCGAGCAGGGCCTCGTCCGTGACCGCCACGGCCGTCCCGGCGGTGGCGTAGAGAGCTTCGACGATAAGGAAATCACCCAGGGCCTTCGGCACCGTGATCCCGAACGCCACCGTCTTCGCGTCCGGCCATGGCTCGCTCGCCGAGGCGCCGGCCTGGAACGCCCGCACGATCGGGGCGCAGCCCGTCGACTGGACCGCGACCAGCCGCGGCAGGTCACCGGACACCCAGCCGAGCTCGAGCAGTTCGCGCAGGGCCTTGTAGATGCCGATGATGCCCACTCCCCCGCCGGTGGGATACACGATGACGCCGGGCATCCGCCAGCCGAGCTGCTCGGTGATCTCCAGGCCCATCGTCTTCTTGCCCTCGATCCGGTACGGCTCCCTGAGCGTCGAGACGTCCTGATAGCCGGGGCGACGTCCCACGGCGGCGGCGACCAGCCTCCCGGCATCTGCGATCAGGCCGTCGACCAGGTACAGCTCGGCGCCAGCGGCCGCACACTCGGCACGGGTGATCACCGGGGCGGCGACGGGCATCACGATGAGGCTCTGCATCCCCGCCCTGGCCGCGTACGCCGACCAGGCCGCCCCGGCGTTGCCGTTGGTCGGCATGGCGATGGCGGCGACCCCGAGCTCGGCGGCCCGGGAGACGCCCACGGCAGCGCCGCGCGCCTTGAACGTGCCGGTCGGGATGAGGCCCTCGTCCTTCATCAGCAGGTTCGGCACGCCGAGCTCCCGGCCCAGTGCCGGCAGGGCGAGCAGCGGCGTCATCCCCTCGCCCAGGCTCACCACGTGACCGGCCTCGCGGACCGGCAGCAGCTCGTGGTAGCGCCACAGGTCCGGCGGCCGGCCCGCGATGTCGCGCCGGGAGACCCGGACCAGGCCTAGGTCGTAGCGGGCCAGCAGCGGGGACCCGCAGGAGCAGGCGCCCTGCACCTGGTCGGCGTCGTGGCGGGCGCCGCAGCGCGGGCAGTCAAGGTGTGACAGGGCGGAGTACGGCACCGGGACGGCCTATGCTGGCGGTTGCCCGACGTCGGCGGGGCGAAGCCTGTTCCGCCGGGCCCGCAGGAACTCCCCCAGCTGATTCGGTGCCGTCATGACGCCAGCCTAACCGCGCCGCTGCCGGGGACCCCGGGACAAGGGAACACCGCGGTCTTCCTGCGTACTGCTCGCCGCCACCGTCGCCGACCGGGGCCTGGCCCGCCAGGCCCGCGCGTGACGATACGAGGGATGATCAGGACATGGTGGGAACCGTGACCGCGCTACGCCGGTATCCGGTCAAGTCGATGCTGGGTGAGGACCTGGACGCGAGCGACGTCAGCCATCTCGGCCTGGCCCGGGACCGGCGCCTGGCCGTGGTCAGCCGACGCACCGGTAAGGTCGCGAGCGCGAAGTACCCCCGGCTGTGGCGGGACCTGCTCACGCTGTCCGCCGAAGCCCTGGACGGCGGCGCCCGGATCACCCTTCCCGACGGGAAGACCGTCTGCAGCACCGACGCGGACATCGATGCGTTCTTGTCCGCGCTGCTGAACGAGCCCGTCACGCTGACCGCGACCCCGCCGCCCGGCGCGTCACTGGACCGGGCGGTGCCCGAGGCCGTGCTCCGCGACGGGATAAAGGCCCAGGTCCCGGCCGAGCTGATCGAGATCGGCGCGGGCGCCCCGCCGGGCACCTTCGTCGACTTCGCGCCGCTCCACCTGCTGACCACCGCGACGCTCGACCGCATCGCCGAACTTAGCCCGTACCGGCGGGTACACCTGGAGCGCTACCGGCCTAACGTCGTCATCCGCACCGAAGCCGGGGACTTCCCCGAGAACGACTGGCTCGGCCGGGACCTGCGCGTCGGCGACGACCTGGTCGTGCGCGTGATCGCCCGCACCCCGCGGTGCGCCGTGCCCACCCTGGCCCACGGCGCCCTGCCCCGTGATACCGAAGCCCTCCGGGTGCTGGCCCGGCACAACCGGGTCACGCCAATGGCCGGGCTCGATCCTGAGCCGTGCGCCGGTGTCTACGCCGAGGTGCTGCGCCCCGGCCGGATCCGCGTCGGCGACGCCGTCCGCCCGGTCTCCGGCGTCAGGGCGGCGTCTCGGGCTTCAGGGCGCTAGCCGCGGCCCGGCGGATCGTCCCCGCGCCGCCCGCCGTGGCCCGCCGCCACGGCGGAACGCCTTCGATCTCGGTTTCCAGCGAGAAGCTCAGGAACGTCCTGATCAGTACGATCAGCCCGAGCACGTAGACATTTTGGAGGGTGGGCGCGACCGCGACGGTGCGAAGCAGGTCGGCGGCGACCAGGACCTCCAGCCCGAGCAGCAGGGTCCCGCCGAATGCCTGGCGCAGGACCAGGTAGGTTTTTGCCGACCACCCGGATCGCCGCGCGGCCATCGCCGCGAGCACGAAGGACCAGATCACGCCGACGACCAGGATGGCGGCTCCCAGTGCCTCGAAACCCTGGGCCACGTGATCCATCAGCCCAGTGAACGTGTCAGCCGACACTTCGGGAGCGGCCATAGTAAGGATCACGTGCACCTACCGACAGTAGTGCGGCGCCGCAGGAATGACCACACCTCACAGGGGTGAGGTCCGGAACCGTTAGCTGCTGTGCAACTCGGCCCAGACGACCTTGCCGGGCCAGCCGGGGACGGTCTGCCAGCTCCAGCGATCGCATTGCGCCGCGACCAGCATCAGGCCGCGCCCGCTCTCGTCGTCGGGCCCGGGGTGCGCGGCGGCGGGCGCGCCCGGGATGCCGTCCCAGACCTCGATCAGCAGCCGGATGCCGTCGCTGGCCAGCCGCAGGACCACGACCGGCATGCTTGACCCGTCGTAACGGGGCCTGCCGTCTGGGCCCGTCGAGGCCCGGACGGCGTTGGTGACCAGTTCGCTGACGATGAGCTCGGCGGCCTCGGCCAGGTCATCGAGGCCCCATTCGGCCAGTACGGCGCGGGCGTGCAGGCGGGCGCACGGCGTGGCGCCCGGCAGGGCTCCTAGCGGCAGGGATGTCGACAGCGGCCATGAAGCCGACATACCTGGCGGATCCGCAATGGCGTCCGGCCAGGTCACGACGCTGCCCTCGCCCATGGTCCGGGGTGCCCCCCTTTCAGCTTCCAGTGTGCCTGCTGACTGTCTTGCGAAGTGAGAGAATCGTTGGTTACGTCGCTCTTACGATTCTCATAGGGGCGGCAATCAGGCAAAACGACACGCCGACGGCCGGAGAATTGCCCGGACGGGACTGGTTCCTGGGGCGGCATCAGCTGTGGAAGCGGCGGTGCAGTTCGCGGACCTGCTCGTCGAGGCCGGGCACCGGGCCCTGCACCTCCAGGCCGGGAGCAACCTGGCTGACGGCCAGCGCACGCACCGGCGACGGAGGCACTCCCAGCTCGGCGAGCCACGTTGTCAGCTGCTCAGACGAGCTCACGTACACGATGCGGCCGAGCCCCACCCAGGCGTGCGCGGCCGAGCACATCGGGCAGTGCTCCCCCGAGGTGAAGACGGTGGCAACGGCCCGGTCAGCCGCCGTCATGTTGGCCGCGGCCCAGCGGGCCAGCTCGAACTCCGGATGGCGGGTCGGGTCGCCCATGGTGCTCTCGCGGTTGCGATCCTCCGCCAGGACCCGGCCGTCCGCCGCTACGAGCACCGAGCCGAACGGGAAGTCCCCGGCGTCCACGGCCTCGGCCGCCAGCTCCACGCAGCGGCGCAGGTGCGGCAGGTCCTCCGGGGCGACGCCGCCCGGACCGCCCTGGGCATGCTCGGTGTGTGTCACCTCAGCTCCGTTCGGGATCAATGTCTTTGGCTTCTTGCTGGTTCCAGCACTCGGCCACGGTCGCCAGCGCCTGCCACGCCGTCTCCGGGTGCGCCACCGGCGCCCTGGTCAGGCGCAGCGCGATGCGGGGCATCAAGGCGGGCTGCGGCCGCCGCGGCACGTCCGGATTGGTGCCTGGTCCGAAGTTCGGCACGTTTACGCCAAGTCGCACCGGCACAACCTATCGAGTGATCATGCTGGCAGCCGGATCGGGGGCGGTATGCTTGAAGACGTGAACAGTTACGGATGTCAGGTGATGATGCCCCGCGCGCGGGGCCACTGACGCGTCCGGACGTTTCGTTTCCGAGGCCCTGCGACGGGGCCTCGATGTGCGTATAGGCGCTCGGAGCCCCCTGAAGGAGGCTGCGATGACCGCGCCGTATGCCTATATCACCACCACGATTCCGTATGTGAACGCGCGCCCGCACATCGGGTTCGCGCTTGAGCTCGTGCAGGCCGACGTGCTGGCCCGTTACCGCCGCGGCCGCGGCGACGCCGTCAGGTTCCAGGCCGGAACCGACGACAACTCGCTGAAGAACGTGCTGGCCGCCGAGGCGGCCGGGGTGGAGGTGCAGGAGTTCGTCGACCGCAACGCCGAGGCGTTCGTGGCGCTGGGCGACGCGCTGTCGCTGACCGTCGACGACGTCATCCGCACCAGCCGTGACCCGCGCCACCGGCCCGGCGTGGAACGGTTCTGGCGGGCCTGCTCGGCGGACCTGTACCGCCAGCGGTACGAGGGCCTGTACTGCACTGGCTGCGAGCAGTTCTACACGCCCGCCGAACTGCGCGACGGGCGCTGCCCCGAGCACGAGATCGTGCCGCAGCAGGTCACCGAGGAGAACTGGTTCTTCCGCCTGTCCCGGTACGCCGGACCGCTGCGGGAGGCGATCACCACCGGACAGCTGCGCATCGAGCCCGCCGGGCGCCGTAACGAGGTGCTCGCGTTCATCGACGGCGGCCTGGAGGACTTCTCGGTATCGCGGCCAGCGATGAGGGCCGGCGGCTGGGGCATTCCCGTGCCCGGCGACCCCAGCCAGGTGATCTACGTGTGGTTTGACGCCCTGTGCAACTACGTCACGGCGCTCGGCTACGGCCCGGGCGGCGAGGCCTACCGGCGGTGGTGGGCTGGCTCCGCCCCAGAGAGGGACCGCGTTCACCTGCTCGGCAAGGGCGTCCTGCGGTTCCACGCCGTCTACTGGCCGGCCATGCTGCTGTCGTCCGGGCAGCCGCTGCCCACCGGCATCTTCGTGCACGATTACCTGACCGCGGGCGGCAGGAAGATCAGCAAGTCCGCTGGTGCCGCCTCGGCCGCCGTCGAGCCGGCCGCGCTGGCCGCCAGGTACGGCGCCGACGCGGTGCGATGGTGGCTGCTCCGCGAGGTGCCGCGGGTGGGCGACGCGGACTTCACCGTGGAGCGGCTGATCGCGCGCGCCGACGACGAGCTGGCCAATGGCTTCGGCAATCTGGTCAACCGGGTGGTATCCATGATCGGCCGCTACCGCGACGGCCGTGTTCCTGCCGGATCGGGGGTGCCTGGCAGGGAAGAGCTTGAGGCGGCGTGCCGCCGGGCGGACGACGCGATCGGTGCGGCGCTCGCGGATTTCGACTTCCGGCGGGCAACGGCTGCGGTCTGGGCCATCGCGGCTGAGGCGAACCGTTTCGTCAACCGGGTCCGCCCCTGGGAGCTGGCTAAGGCCGAACGGACTGGGGATCTCGCGGCCGGGGAGCAGCTCGACGGGGTGCTCGGTGTGCTGCTGGAGGCCTGTTCGGTGCTTGGCCGGGTGCTCACGCCGTTCCTGCCTGACGCGGCCGCGCGTATCGCCCTTCAGTGCACGCCCGGCCGCGACGGACGACTGCCGAGCCCTTCCCCGGTGTTCCGGCGGCTGTCAGTAGCGACGGCGACAGGGCGTCCTTAACCGGCTAGCTCGCGTTCCAGTGGAGTGCGGAAGCGCGGGGTGACGCGGCCAGGGCCGATCCACTCGCGGAGCCGCTGAGCTTCGGCGGCTATTGCCGCCGAAGCCTCGGCACCGATGTCCTCGAGCAGCCTGACCGCGATCTCGCCGTCCTTACGCTGCGCCCAGCCGCCGACAATCCGGCCGTCCCACCAGGCCGTGGGGCCGATGTTCCCTGACCGGTCGAACAGGGCCGCCGCGTGCTCGCCGACGTACCAGCCCCGTTCGCGCCAGCCCATCGCGGTGGGGTCAAGGGCGGGCAGCAACGCTGCCCACGGGCCCATGTCGCGCATCGGCGCGGGGGCAGGCTCGTCTGCGGCCAGCATGATGCCCGGCGCGCCGCTGAGGTCCACCTCGGTGACCTCTAGCTGGCCGAGCACCTGCTTGACCTGCCCGGCCGTCCACCCCGTCCACCACCGCAGGTCGGAGACCAGCGCCGGTCCGAACGCCAGCAGCCACCGGCGGGCCAGCTCCGCGCGCGCCTCAGCTGCGGTCAGATCCGCCTGGTCCGGGGCGACGGACCAGGCGAACTGGGTGGAGGTCCAGCCTCCGCGCGGGCGGCCCCGCACGATCAGCCCTTCGGCGGACAGCACGGTCAGCAGCCTGTTCGTCAGGTTCACCGCGCCGCCGTAGGGATTGTCCGCGGCGGCCAGGATCTGCGTGCGCAGCCGCGGCTCGTATCCGGCCAGCTCCGCGCCGGTCGCGGAGCCGCGCGCGGCCAGCGCGCGCACGGCGGCCTCCCCCACCTCCTTGAGCCAGGTCGCCGCGTCCGGGGCGATGCCCGCTTCCCGCACGACCTGCGTGAGCTGCCTGCGCAGCCGTTCCGCGATCTGGTCGGTGCAGGCGGCCTGGATCACCGGGACGAGGGCGGCGGGCACCACGAACACGGTCCGGCGCATGCCGAGCATCCGCACCAGCGAGCGCTGTTCGTACAGCGCGTGCTCGATGGCGGTTTTGCCGGCCGAGGTTCCGGCGGAAGTATCGTCGCCGGGGTCCGTGCGGGCCCAGGCGGAGAGGTAGACCGAGGCGGGGTCGGTGCCGTGCAGGGCGATGATGTCCGCCACCGCCTCGGTCACCGTGCGGGCCCGCTCGGCGAGGTGGTGACGGACCGCTAGCCGCGCCCGCCGCTCGGCCACGCTGACCGCCCGGGTTCCGCTTCCCATGGCGACGACCCTAGTACGGTCGGATGGTGACCAGCTTCCGCCACCCGGGGACCGTGCTGACCGACCGCTTTTTCAGCGTCCCGCTCGACCACCAGCGGCCGGACGGCGAGCAGATCGAGGTGTTCGCGCGGGAGGTCGCCGCCGCCGACAAGGCTGACGCGGACCTGCCCTGGCTGCTGTTCCTGCAGGGCGGCCCCGGGTTCGGGGCGCAGCGGCCTGAAGGCCGGGAGTCCTGGCTGGACCGCGCGCTCAACGATTTCCGGGTGCTGCTGCTGGACCAGCGCGGCACCGGCCGGTCCTGTCCGGCGAACCGGCGGACCCTGGCCCGGCTCGGCCTCGAAGGACCGCAGGCGCAGGCCGACTACCTGACGCATTTCCGCGCCGACAGCATAGTGCTCGACGCCGAACTGATCAGGCGCGAGCTGACCGACGAGCCGTGGAGCGTGCTCGGGCAGAGTTTCGGCGGCATGTGTACCGTCACCTACCTGTCGTTCGCGCCGCACGGCATCCGGGAGGCGTTCATCACCGGCGGGCTGCCCGGGCTCACCGCGACCGCCGACGACATCTACCGGCGCACCTACCGCATCGTGGCCGCCAAGAACGCCGCGCACTACGAGCGGTACCCGCAGGACGTGGACCAGGCGGGGCGGGTGGCCGAATACCTGGCCGGGCACGACGTCCGGCTGCCAGACGGCGCGCCGCTTTCCGTGGCGGCTTTCCAGTCGGCCGGAGCCATGCTCGGGCAGAGCGGCGGCAGCCACGCGCTGCACTACCTGCTCGAGGACCCGTTCGCCGGGGACGGGCTTTCCGACGCCTTCCTGTACGCCATGATGAACGAGCTCAGCTTCGCCAACGGGCCGCTGTACGCGCTGTTGCACGAGGCGGCGTACGCCCAGGGGTTCGCGACCCGGTGGTCCGCGCAGCGGATCAGGGCGGAGTTCGAGGAGTTCAACCCCCGAGTTACCGGGTCCAACCCGCTGTACTTCACCGGCGAGATGATCTACCCGTGGATGATCGACGCCGACCCGGTGCTGCGCCCGCTGCGCGAGGCCGCCTTCATCCTGGCCGAACGAGACGACTGGCCGCCCTTGTACGACCCCGTGCGGCTGGCGGCTAACGAGGTGCCGGTGGCCGCCGCCGTCTACTACGACGACATGTACGTCGACCGTGAGCTCTCGCTGCAGACCGCCCAGGCCATCCGCGGCCTGCAGGCCTGGGTGACCAGCGAGTACGAGCACGATGGCCTGCGGGTCAGCAACGGGGCCGTGCTTGACCGCCTGATCGGCATGGCGCGCGGCAACATCTAAACGTTTTCTGTCGTGAGCGCCACCCTCCTCGCCGGGGCGCAGGGAACCGCCCTAGGGTGGAGACCGTGCGCGGTACATCCGGCTTGCTCACCCGCCACGGCGTTATCCTCGCGGTCGCGGCCGTGGCAGCCTCAGCGGCGGGCAGTGGTGCGGCCCTCGCCCTCACCACGTCCGCCCCGTCGCACGTCGTGTCCATGTCCACGGCCGGGCGGACCAGCGCCGCACTCAAGATCACCGCCGGGACGCCGGTCCTCGAGATCAGCGTGGGCAAGCTCGGCGGCACCCTGCTGCGGGTCTCGACGCCGGAGGATGCCCCGGTCCGGCCGGTACTTTCCGGCTCCGACCTGATCCGGCTCTCGCTGACCGGCACCGGGCCAGCCTCTGGTCAGGACTCCGGCCACAGCCAGGGCTCCGGCTACGCGGTGCAGGTCGTGCTCAACTCGGCCGTCACGTGGAGCCTGGACCTGGCGGGAGGTACCCAGTACACCGTGGCCGACCTGCGCGGCGGCAAGGTGGGCGGGATCGCCGTGACGGCGGGTTCCGACGTCCTGGACGTGAGCCTGCCCAAGCCCGCCGGGACGCTGCCCTTCCTGCTCGCCGCCGGGGCGAGCCAGTTCCTGCTCAGCCTGCCGGGCGGCGTGCCGGCCCAGGTGACGGTGGGCGGCGGTGCGTCCTTCGTGTCGGTCGACGACCAGAACCTGACCGGGGTCGCGGGCGGGACGGTGCTGACCCCGCCCGGCTGGGCTACCGCCACGTCCCGGTTCGACATCGACGCCACCTCCGGGTTCTCGCGCCTGACGGTCAGCCGCTGGTATCCAGCCGGCTCCTAGCCCCGGTACCCGCCACGGGCGGGATGGGGCCAGCGTGCTTGGATTGACCGAAACTCACCTGAATCGTGCGGCGGCGGCGCCAGCGGAGGTAGTGCGTGGACATCGGAATCGGCCTTCCCAACACCGTGCCCGGGACCGAGGGCAGGAGGCTGATCGACTGGGCTAAGAACGCGGAGGGAGCCGGGTTCAGCACGCTGGGCACGATCGGCCGGATCGTGTACCAGAACTACGAGGAAATGGTCGCCCTGTCCGCCGCCGCCGCGGTCACCAGCCGGATCCGGCTGACGACCAGCGTGCTACTGGCGCCGCTGTACTCCAACACCGCCCTGTTCGCCAAGCAGGCGGCCTCGCTCGACCGGCTCTCCGGCGGGCGCCTGGTGCTCGGCCTCGGGCTCGGCGGGCGTGACGATGACTTCGCCGCGAGCGCGCTGCCGACCACGGGCAAGGGGCGCCGCCTGGACCAGCAGCTGACGGAGATGAAGCGGATCTGGTCCGGCGAGCGCTACGGCTACGCCGGCGCGATCGGGCCCGAGCCGGTGCGGCGCGGCGGCCCCGAGCTCATCCTGGGCGGCTCGGCCGAGGCCAGCTTCCGCCGGGTGGCCCTGCTCGGCGACGGCTGGATCATGGGCAGCGGCACGCCGGACATGTTCGCCCAGGCCGCAGCAGGCGTCGAGGCGGCCTGGCAGCAGGCCGGCCGCCCGGGGAAGCCGCGTAAGCTCTCGCTCGCCTACTTCGCGCTCGGGCCGGAGGCCCGCAACCACGCGGACAACTATCTCCTGCAGTACTACAACTGGCTCGGCGACGTCGCCAGGCAGATAGCGGCGGGCGCCGCCGTCAGCGCCGAGATGGTCAGGGACTACGCCGCCGCGTTCGCCGCGGCCGGCTGCGACGAGCTCATCTTCATCCCGACCACCGCCTCGCCCGACCAGGTCAGCCTGCTCGCCGAGGCGGTCCTGTGAATCGCGGAGACGGTCGCCCTCTGGCGGGTCCGCGATTGCATCCGGTACGAGTCCGCCCAGAGGCGGTCAGTGACCGTTAGCTCGCCTCTCCCAAGCGCCTGGCTGGTCATGACACAGCTCGTGGTGCCGCTCGTGGGGGCACTGCAGTACCAGCCCGCCGGTTCTGGCGAGCCCGGTTCTAGCGGGCGGAGCTCCACGGCCCCGGGCACAGTGGAGCCGGGCGGGACGGAGGTTCTTGGCCCGACGTCGACACTGGGGGCCGGCTGAAGTGGTAGACGAGGATCGTTCCGTCCAGGATCCCGACCGGGCACCAGGCGCGAAGCCAGCCGAGTGACGAGCGGTTCGCGCTGTTGAGGGCGGTCACCGACACAGCCACCCAGCCATCAACGCGGGCCGGCGCGGTGCCGAGCAGCGGCCGGGCGCCGGGGATGTCCGCGGTCGAGATACCCCGAGGCCCGAAGTAGGCCAGCCACGGGTTCCTGCCCGCGCTCCACGACCACAGGGCGTAGAGACCCTGACCCCAGTCCAGGTTGGAATCGGTCACCATCGCGTAGCCCGGCCGGAACGGCCAGGCCGTCCATGCGATGGAGCGCGGGAATGAACCGGCGGTGCTGACGACCGCCGCGCCGAGCAGCACGGCCACGGTCAGCCCGGCCAGGCGTTTCCGCCATCTTCCTTGCGCGGCACACAGCACCGTGACCAGCCCGCTCGCCGCGGCGGCCGCCCACAGGGCGAGGACCGGCAGCAGGTAGCGCGCGCCGATGTCCTTGGGCATCGTCAGCGTGAAGCCGGCGATAAGCGCGGCGGGCAGGGCAACCGCGAGCCCAACTCGCCGACGCAGGTCCGGCGGCAGCCGCAGGCATCCGATGACACCGGTCACCAGCAGCAGCAGGGCCGTCCCCGGCCACTTGATCACCAGGCTGAGCGGCCAGTACCACCACCGGCCTCCGGTGTTCGCGATGCCCGCGATGTAGGCGGCCGAGCCGCTGGTGTCATGAACGGCGAGATAGCTGATGCCGTCGAGATAGGGCCGGGGCACCAGCAGCGGCACCTGCACCAGCATGGCAGGGTCAAGGACGATGTAGACCGCCCAGACAGCCGCCCAGACGATCAAGCCGACCAGCGCGGCATGCCGGAGTGCCCGCATGACACCGGACCGCCACTCCGCTCCGACGATGACGGCAAGGCCCGACGCGACCACCAGCAGACCGGTGACCTGTGTTTCCGCAGCGGCCGCAAGGGCGAGGCCCAGCCACACCAGTGTTCTTGTATTACGCAATCGCAGCCAGCGCAGGAGCGCCCACGAGCTCAGCGCGACCCCGAGGGCGAAGGGGACATCGGTGCCGTCCAGGTGACCGATGCCGAGAACAAAGGGCGAGGCAAGCCACAGCATTCCGGCCAGCGCGCCCGCGACCGGGCCGGATAGCTCGCTAGCGATGCCGAACAGTACGAACGCAACGCCTGCCGTCGCCGCCAGGGGGACCAGCCGGGAGGCGAACGTGACACGGCGCAGCTTCCCGGCCGCCAGCTGGGCGGCGACGAAGCGGGCACCGTAGCT
>JBKQQQ010000397.1:0-2532 GCA_052144275.1 Streptosporangiaceae bacterium | reverse complement strand
GGCGTTGAGGTCCGGCGGGACGCGGCAGTCCTGCTGCGCAACGTGGACTGGACGGCGCACGGGGACGAGCGGTGGATCCTGATCGGGCCGAACGGAGCAGGCAAGACAACCCTGCTCCAGGTGGCAGCCACCATGCTGTTCGCCACCGAGGGCACGGTAGACGTGCTCGGCGAGCGGCTCGGCGAGGTCGACATCTTCGACCTGCGGCCGAGGATCGGGCTGACCAGCGCCGCGATCGCCGAGCAGGTCCCGCCCGGGGAGAAGGTCATCGACCTGGTGCTCACCGCCTCGTACGCCATCCTCGGCCGCTGGAAAGAGGAGTACGACTCCGCTGACGTCACCCGCGCGGTCGAGATGCTCGACGCCCTCGGCTGCGCGCACCTGATCAGGCGCAAGTTCTCCACCCTGTCAGAGGGTGAGCGCAAGCGGGTGCAGATCGCCCGGGCGCTGATGCCCGACCCCGAGTTGCTGCTGCTCGACGAGCCGGCCGCCGGGCTCGACCTGGGCGGGCGCGAGGACCTGCTGCGGCGGCTCACCACGCTGGCGCGCGATCCCAAGGCGCCGATGATGGTCCTGGTCACCCACCACGTCGAAGAGGTGCCCGACGGCTTCACCCACGCGATGCTGCTGCGCCGGGGGTCGGTGCTCGCGGCCGGCCCCATCGAGGAGGTCTTCACCGCGCGGAACCTGTCGCGGTGCTTCGGCGTCCCGCTGGAGATCGAGCACCGGCAGTCGCGCTGGACCGCCCGGGCCCGCTGACCGGTTCGTCCCCCGTGGCCAGCACAATGGCCACCCGCTGGCTCAAGTCGCTCGCAGTCTGTAACGTAGCGAATAAGCCTGGAAACCCCGGAAGCCTCGGGAACCCCGCGCCGGGCGCAGGAGTGAAGCGGTCATGAGTTCTCTGGTGGCGACCATCCTGCTCGTCGTCTTCGTCATCCTCGTGGTCACGGCGATCGTCAGGTCGGTCCGCATCGTGCCCCAGGCGAGGGCGGGAATCGTGGAGCGGTTCGGCCGGTATCACCGGACCCTGCACGCGGGCCTGAACATGGTGACCCCGTTCGTCGACCGGCTGCTCCCCCTCATCGACCTGCGCGAGCAGGTGGTCAGCTTCCCGCCGCAGCCCGTGATCACCGGGGACAACCTCGTCGTCGGCATCGACACGGTCATCTACTTCCAGGTGACCGACGCCCGGGCGGCCACCTACGAGGTGGCCAACTACATCACCGCCGTCGAGCAGCTGACCGTGACCACGTTGCGCAACGTGGTCGGCGGCATGGAGCTGGAGAGCGCGCTCACCTCACGGGATCAGATCAACAGCGAGCTGCGGAAAGAACTTGACGAGGCGACGGGTAAGTGGGGGATACGGGTCGGCCGGGTGGAGCTCAAGGCCATCGAGCCGCCCGGCTCCATCCAGGACTCGATGGAAAAGCAGATGCGCGCCGACCGGGACAAGCGCGCCGCCATCTTGTCCGCCGAGGGATCCAAGCAGTCGGCCATCCTGACCGCGGAGGGCGAGCGCCAGGCGGCGGTGCTCAAGGCCAGGGGGGACTCCGAGGCGCTCGTGCTCAGGGCCGAGGCGGACGCCAAGGCCCAGGCGGCGCGGGCCCGCGGGCAGGCCGAGGCGATCAGCACCGTGTTCCGGGCCATCCACGAAGGCAACCCGGACCAGCGGCTGCTGGCCTACCAGTACATGCAGATGCTGCCGCAGATCGCCCAGGGTGACGCGAACAAGGTCTGGATCGTGCCGAGCGAGATCTCCAAGGCGCTGGAGGGGATCGGCGGTTTCTTCAGCGCGGCCGGCAACCGGTTCGCCGAGCCGCCCGTGTCGGCTAGCCCCGTGTCGGCTAGCCCTGTGTCGGCTAGCCCTGTGTCGGCCGGATCCGGGCCGGTCGTCTCGGTGGCGTCGGACGGGGCCGGGTCGTCAGGGTCTGGGCCTGAGCTCGACGCGCCCGTCGGTCGTCACGCGAGTCTGGAAGGATGGCTGGCGAGCGGTAGCGGGCCCGTGAATGACGGTGCCGTCGGCGACCACGAAGCTGGATCCGTGCCAGGGGCAGGCGACGCAGGCGGCGCCGCGCTCCACGACAATCCGGCCCTGATGCAGGGGCCCACCGAGATGGGAGCAGCGGTCTGAGAGCACGCTGACCTCGGGTCCCTGCCGGTACACCAGCAGGGACAGGTAGCCGAGCTGGCGCCGGACCGGACGCCGGTCGGGCAGTTCGGTCAGCGCGCACAGGTCGTGCCAGCCCAGTCCGGCTAGGTGGCTGACCTGATCGGCGTGGCTGGTGCCCGCACCGAGCCTGAGCGCCAGGTGCCCGCCGAGGTAGGAGCCGACAGTGGCCACGGCGAGTCCGGACGCGGACAGCGCCCGGCCGTAGCCAGTCCGGCCGCCGGCCCGCGCGGCCAGCGAGCCGAGGAACAGCGTGGCCGCGCCGGCCTGGCAGACGGCGTGCACCAGGCCGACCCGCTGCTGGTCCCGGTGCAGCGCCGACCAGTCGGCCAGGCCGGTGGCCGCCGCAGGCGCGGTGCCGGCGA
>JBKQQQ010000396.1:0-2841 GCA_052144275.1 Streptosporangiaceae bacterium | reverse complement strand
CTAAGACTCAGGTGTCTATGATGATGATCAATAGATAGCTCAGGTCAGGAGCGGCGTGACGACGGTGGCGCGATTGCGGGCGCTGGTGACCGTGGCGGACGCGGGGTCGGTGCGGGAGGCGGCCCGGCGGCTGACGGTCACCGAGTCCGCCGTGTCCGCGGCGCTGTCCGCACTGGCCCGCGAGGTGCGGGTGCCGCTGGTCGAGCGGGATGGCCGCGGCCTTCGCCTGACCGCATCCGGCCAGGCGTATTCCGTATACGCCCGTACCATCCTCGGCCTGCACGAGGAGGGACTCGCCGCCGCCCGCGGCGACCGCGACCCGGAGCGCGGCCAGGTGCGGGTCGCTGCGGTCAGCACCGCGGGCGAGTACCTGCTTCCGGCCGCGCTCGCCGCGTTCATCTCCCACCATCCCGCCGTCGACCTCCGCCTGGAGGTGGGCAGCAGCGAGCGGTTGTGGGGCCTGTTCGCGGCGCACGAGGCCGATCTGGTCATCGGCGGACGCCCGCCCGGCCATACAAGCGACGCCGTGGTCCGCGCCGTCCGCCCGAACCTGCTCGTCGTCGTCGCGGCGCCCGAGGTGGCGGCGGGATTCGACATCAGCCGCACGACGTGGCTGCAGCGCGAGGCCGGATCGGGCACCAGGGCCACCGGCGAGGCGCTGCTCACCGGTCTCGACGCGAACCCGCCACGGCTCACGCTCGGCTCGGGCGGTGCCACCCTCGCCTGCGCCGCGGCGGGTCTCGGCGCCACCCTGGCGTCCAGGGACGCGGTGTCACGCCAGCTGCAGGACGGCGAACTCGTCGAGGTCGCGGTCCCCGGCACACCGTTGCGGCGCCCGTGGAACGCCGTGACCCACGGCCGCCAGCCAGGTGCCACGGCGCTGCTCGTGCGCCATCTACTCGACCGCGAAGGATGGCGCGAACCCCGGGCAGGGGCACGCGCAAGCCCCGTTCGGCATAATTAAGCTTTTAATCAAGTATCAAGTGAAATACTTGATTGATATTTAAATACAAGCCTCCCATCATCGGTAGTGACGACGGACCACGCGATGGGAGACCGGTATGACGGAACGCTGGAGCGCGGGAGTGCTTCACTACGCGGAGATGGGCTACTGGCAGCCGGACTACGTGCCGAAGCCAACCGATCTGCTCGCCGCCTTCCGCGTCACGCCGCAGCCCGGGGTGCCGCCCGAGGAAGCGGGCGCCGCGGTGGCCGGCGAGTCGTCGACCGCGACCTGGACGGTGGTGTGGACCGACCGGCTCACCGCATACGACCACTACCAGGGCAAGTGCTACCGCGTCGACCCGGTGCCCGGACACCCCGACCAGTACATCGCCCGCATCGCCTACGACCTGGACCTGTTCGAGGAAGGCTCGATCGCCAACCTCTCCAGCAGCATCATCGGCAACGTCTTCGGCTTCAAGGCGCTGAAGGCGCTGCGCCTGGAGGACATGCGGATCCCGCCGCACTACACCAAGACCTTCCAGGGGCCGGCGCACGGGATCGTGATGGAGCGCGAGTACCTGAATAAGTTCGGCCGCCCGCTGCTCGGCGCCACCGTCAAGCCGAAGCTCGGCCTGTCGGCCCGTAACTACGGCCGCGTCGTCTACGAAGCGCTCCGCGGCGGCCTGGACTTCACCAAGGACGACGAGAACATCAACAGCCAGCCGTTCATGCGCTGGCGGGACCGGTTCCTGCACTGCATGGAGGCGATCAACCGGGCACAGGCCGAGACCGGGGAGATCAAGGGCCACTACATGAACGTGACCGCGGCGACGATGGAGGACATGTACGAGCGGGCCGAGTTCGCGAAGGAACTCGGCAGCGTGGTCGTCATGATCGACCTGACCGCCGGGTACACCGCGATCCAGTCGATGGCCAAGTGGGCCAGGCGCAACGGCGTGCTGCTGCACCTGCACCGGGCCGGGCACTCCACCTACACCCGGCAGAAGTCGCACGGCGTCAGCTTCCGGGTGATCGCCAAGTGGATGCGGCTGGCCGGCGTCGACCACATCCACGCCGGCACGGTCGTCGGCAAGCTCGAGGGCGACCCGAACTCGGTGGCCGGCTTCTATGACGTGCTCCGCTGCGACCAGGCCGAACCAGACCCGGTCAAGGGCCTGTACTTCGAGCAGGACTGGGTGTCGATGCCGGGCGTCATGCCGGTCGCCTCCGGCGGCATCCACGCCGGCCAGATGCACCAGCTACTGCACCACCTGGGGGAGGACGTGATCCTGCAGTTCGGCGGCGGCACGATCGGGCACCCGCTGGGCATCGCCGCGGGCGCCACGGCCAACCGGGTGGCCCTCGAGGCGATGGTCAAGGCCAGGAACGAGGGCCGCGACCTGATGGCCGAGGGACCCGACATCCTGCGGGCGGCGGCCAAGCGCAGCCGCGAGCTCGACATGGCCCTGTCGACCTGGGGCGATGTGACGTTTGATTTCGAGTCCACCGATACCCCGGACATAACCCCGACGCCGATGCCGACCGGAGTCTGACCATGCGGATGACCCAGGGGACGTTCTCCTACCTGCCGGACCTGACCGACGAGGAGATCACCGGTCAGCTTGACTACGCGCTCGGGCACGGCTGGGCCGTGTCCGTGGAATTCACCGACGACCCGCACCCGCGCAACAACTACTGGGACATGTGGGGGCTGCCGATGTTCGGCCTGGCGGACCCGGCGGGCGCACTGCGCGAAATCAACGAGTGCCGCCAGGCCTACCCGGACCGCTACATCAGGGTCTGCGCCTACGACTCGCGCCAGGGCCGGCAGACGGTCGCGCTGTCGTTCCTGGTCAACCGGCCGGCGCAGGAGCCGGGTTTCCGGCTTGACCGGCA
>JBKQQQ010000395.1:0-6609 GCA_052144275.1 Streptosporangiaceae bacterium | reverse complement strand
CGGCCCGGAGAACCCCGGAAAACTGGGGTGCATCCGCGAAAACCGGGCGTATCAGCGCAGACCGCGTTCTTCGGCCAGCAATCGCGCGGCGTGGGTGGGCGTGATATCGGCCTGCGCTTCCGGGTGGGTGCGCAGGTAGATGTCCTTGATGTTCTGCAGGTGT
The DNA here is from genome assembly GCA_052144275.1 of Streptosporangiaceae bacterium. GTDB lineage: Bacteria > Actinomycetota > Actinomycetes > Streptosporangiales > Streptosporangiaceae > Palsa-504. The sequence continues at coordinate 6,446 of JBKQQQ010000395.1, read as the reverse complement.
TCTGCGAGCGTCGCCTCCGTGATGCCCATCTGCGCGGCGGCTCGCCGCTGCGTCATGCCCCGCCGCCCGATCAGGATCAGCACCTCGCTTTGCCGCGGTGTCGGCTGCAGGAGGCCGCGCCGCCTGCGTTCGGTGTCCAGGATCCGGGCGTAGATGGCGCGTATCCCGGTCGGATCGGCGCCTAGCCGTTCGGCGATCTCCTGCGTGGTGTCGCCCAGGGCGATCGCCCGGAGAACGCTCAGCTCAGCCGGCCCCAGGTCACCGTGGCGAAGCGGGCGCACCTGGGCGTCGGTGAGCAGATGACCGGCCAGCTTGGGCCCGATCCAGCAGCCGCCGGCCGCGACTTCGGCCGCCGCGGCGCAGATGGTGCTGGTCTTCTCGAGTTTGTCCGCGAACCCCTGCGCCCCGGCATCGATGGCGTCCAGGATCTCCTCCCCGGTGGCGGGCCCGGAGATGGCCAGGACCCGCAGGCCGCGGCGGACCAGGGCGGAGACGGTCTCGCGGATCGGCACCTGGCCCAGGTGCAGATCGGAGACCACCACGTCGGGCTGCACGCCGTCGAGCTGATCCGGGCTGGTCACCGTGGCGAGCACGGTGAAGCCCGCGCCGATGAACCCGAGCACGAGCCCGTCGGCGTTGGACGGGTAGTCCTCCACCACGGCCACGCAGATCCGCACCCCCTCAGCCATGGCCGTCTCCCACCGCGACCGGGGCCGGCCGACGGCCCGGGGGCGGCCAGGTGATGGTCACCGCGGTGCCACGGCCGGGGGCCGAATCCACCAGCCAATCGGCGCCGTGCCGCCGTAGCGCGGTGAAGGTGCTGGCGAATCCCCCGCCGGACGCGACGGCCGACGGATCGAACCCGGGCCCGCGGTCGCGCACCGTGATCTGGCCCTGCTCCGCGGTGGACTCGACGTACAGGTTGACCTGGCAGCGCGCCCCGGCGTGCCGGATCACGTTCCGCAGCGCCTCACCGACCGCCATGCACAGCGGTTCGACGAGGTCGGGCGGCGGCTCCACCGTGACGACCAGGATCGTCTCGAGGACCAGCCGGTCGGCGCAGGTGTCGATGGTCTCGTTAAGCAGCGCGGTGAAGTCCCGCCCAAACTCGGTCCCCGGGCTCGCGGCTCTCGGGTCGGCGATCAGCCGGCGAGCCCGCCTGGCCGCCCGCCGGGCGTCGCGGATGAACCGCTCGGTGATGGGTTCCCCGGCGATCAGGAACTCCACGATCGGCAGCAGGTGACCGTGGATCTCCCCGTGCACCTGTTCCCGCTGCCGGGCCGTCTCGGCTTCGACCGCGCCGCGCTGGGCCGCTTCCTGCGCCTGGTCGGTGATCAGCGCCAGCGCCCGGAACTCGCGCATGGACAGCGCCGACACCACGTACCAGACGACGAAGCCGAGCAGGTCGGAAAAGAGCTTGAGGCTGACGTCGGGCAGCAGCGCCAGCACCCAGCCGGCCATCAGCGCCGCCACCGCCATCACCTGGACGACGCCGAAGGTGAACGCGAAACCCACGATCGCCGCCCCGGCCAGCGCGGTGGGCAGCAGTTCGGTCGCGACCACGTTGCGCATATGCGGCGCGGCCGCCCGGGTGCCCACCAGCATCAAAGCCAGGCAGAACAGCACGTCCACGGTGACCAGCCTCCGGTCCCGCAGCGTCCTGGTGCCCTGGACCCAGACGGCGAACAAGGCGGCTTCGCACGACGCCGCCACGGCGACGCACACCGCAATCCACGGACGGGGCAGCGACCCCCAGACGAACAGCGGCAGGTACACGAAGAACGAGGTGCCCACCCGGACGAAGACCAGCATCCGGCTGGTCCGGTCCTCGGTCCTGACCACCATCCCGTCTGCGCCGGATTCCTGGATCCCCGTCTCACCTGCCACAGCCCATCTCTCCCAACCCATCCACTATGGGACCTCGCGCAACGGACCGGAATCCCGGTAAATCTCGGGTACCCGACGGCGAGGGAGCAATCATCGTGTTGTATCTACCCCTCGGACAAGGGGGTAGATACACGCGATGCCGGACTGGGCGGCCAGCATGCGCTTCGGATAGCTGACACCGGGGCACGCACCACGGCCCGTTCGGTCATAATGTCTGTCTCGGCGATCGGCACCTGCGTGCGGACGTCTGGCGGGGCCAACGTGACCTGCTACGGCACCGACCGCCCCTGGTCGCCATCTGCTACTACGGCGCTGCTGATGAGCTTGACGCCCGGCCATCCCCGGACGGATCCGTGTCTGCGCGCGTTCCTCCTGCCGGCGCGGGTGGTGGCGCGACGAGCTGCAAGTGGACCACGTCAAGCCCGAGCCCGAGGATCCGCTGCACGATTCCCCAGAGGGCTGCCTGATCTGGCAGTTCGGCGCGGAGGGTCGTCGTGGCCGGTCCGACGATGACCTCGCAGTCGTCGAATTCTGCGCGCAGTGTAGAACCGGCTTGACCCGCGAAGGTGATCTCGTACGTGCGTGGTCCTACCAGGATTACGCCTCGCAGCCTGCAGACCCGGCGCGCCGCGCCCAGGTGGGGCGGGTATGAATTGACCGCCCTGCGATCAGTTTACCATTTAAACATCAATAGCCTGCGTTTGTCACGCCATTCTCGTCTTTCGCTTACGTCACGGACCGCGTCACGAGAGTTTGAGGACTTACCCAGCGGCGGCACGAATTCTGCCCGCTGCCGGCCGGGCGCCGGCGAGCCGGCCTACGAGGCGCGCGGCGGTGCCGCCTCACCCCGCGCTGGGTGATGCGGCGCATATGCCGACGGCGGAGGATGGAGCTCGTCGTCCCCCAAGGCCAGTGCGGGGACGGTCAAGCTGTCTTCGCCGGTCCGTCGATGGCTGGCGGCAAGGAGGTGAGCGGGGTGGCCCGGTACCCAACATCAGTGATCACGGGTTGATCGGAGATCTGCAGACGGCCGCGCTGGTCAGTACAGACGGCACGGTGGACTGGTTCTGCTGCCCCCGCTTCGACTCCCCAGTGTGTGCGCATCGTTGCTCGATGCGGAGCATGGCGGCCACTTCCGGGTCGGGCCGGACCGGGACGATTACATCAGCAAGCAGCTGTACTTCCCGGACACAGCCCTACTGATCACCAGGTTCATGACCAAGCTCGGCAACTTCCCGCAGGCCTTCAGCCATCTGGCGCTCATCAGCGCCGCGATCAACCTGGACTACCAGCTCGACCACGGCGCCGGGATGGCCGGGCCCGTCCTACCGCGGGCGCGCTGAGGGGCAGAAGGCGAGACGGGTGGCGTGCTGGTGCGGTACGAGCACAATGGCGCGGCTGCCCCGCAAGAGGAGTGGTGATGGCTACGGCGGAGGAAACTCGCGAGCGTTCGGCGTCTGCCGGGACACCGCCGGAAAAGGGGGCACGATCAAGCGGATCACCGAGCGGGTGAGCCCGCGGGTGTTCCGGGTCGTGGCCCTGCCCGCCCCGACCGAGCGGGAAAAGTCGCAGATGTACATCCAGCGGTACGTCCCGCACTTCCCGGCCGCCGGCGAGGTCGTGATCTTCGACCGCAGCCGGTACAACCGGGCGGGCGTCGAGCCGGTAATGGGCTTCTGCACACCGGAAGAGACCAAGCGGTTCCTCGAACAGGCGCCGGGGGTCGAGAAGGCCATGACCGATGACGGGATCCTGCTGCTGAAGTACTGGCTCGAGGTCAGCCCCGGCGAGCAGACCCGGCGCCTGGAGAGCCGGATCCACGACCCACGGAAGATCTGGAAGCTGTCGGCCATGGACTTGAAGTCCTACAGCCGCTGGTATCACTACTCCAGAGCCAGGGACGCCATGTTCGCCGCCACCGACACCGCCTGGGCCCCCTGGTACATCGCGCACGCCGACGACAAGAGGCGCGCCCGGCTCAACATCATCAGCCACCTGCTCAGCCAGGTCCCCTACAAGCCGCTCGCCCACCGCGACATCACGCTGCCCAAACGGCAGCAGCCCCGCGGCTACGCGGAGCCGGACCTGCCGTTGCGGTACATCCCGACACCGTTCTAGAGCAGGCGGTGTTATTTCAGGATGTTCACTGCCCGGGCGACCACCAGGATCCCGACGACGACCGAGATCGCCTCCTCGACCATCATCATGAGCTTGGCCCACGGTTTGATCGCCGAGACGTCGGTAGGGCTGAACGCCATCGCGGCATTGAAGGAAAGGTGCAGGTAGTCCACGAAGGCCGGGTACCAGCCCGCACGGACATGCTCTGGACTCGACATCTCGGGGAACAAGAACGCTGGTTTGGCGGCGGACCCGCGCGCGCGGGCGGCCGCGCCGCCGCGATCGAGATCCCAGTACCACAGCCCGAATGCCATCACGTTCGTTAGCCAGATGACCCCGCCGGCTGCCAGCAGCGTGCGTGCTTGCTGGGTGAACGGTTCGGCAAACAAGATGCCGGACACCAGTCGCACCGTCGAGCCCCCGTTGGCGATCGTGATCACCACGATCGGCAGCGCCGTCAGGACACGCAGCCAGGTCGCTTCCCGGTCGATCCGCCCAGGGTCGGCCAGGACGAGCGCGACGACCAGCCCGAGCAGGACCGCAAAGAGCACTGGGCGGGCGTCGTTCAGCCTGAGCTGCGGAGGCAGGGCAATTCTCAGCAGCCCGGTCAGCAAGACAGCGGCAGCCATCGGCCAACGGCGCTCGCCGACTCGGCTCCGCCTCGTCACCATGCGGCACGCTTCCCTGCCGCGAAGGCGTCTGCGCTGTCCGGTCTACGCCATATTGACCAGTCCATCGTGTTACTCTGTCACCAGCTGCACACGCGCGCCGCATGGTCCGTCTCTCCGGCCGGCACGGACAGCGCGTGGTCTGCCGCGATGGCGGGCCGTGGTCGGCATCACGGTATCGGTTGCGAGGCCGCAGGTGCCGCGCCTGGACTTGCCGGTTCCGTAGCCTCGATTGGCTTGCGGGGGATGAGGACGGCGAGGACCAGGCCGATGAGGGTGATCACGAGCATCACGATGAGGGCGGCGGCGAATGGCTTGCCCTCGGGCAGCTTGACGGCGACCAGGGCCGAGCCGACCAGGGCGGTGCCCAGCGAGGATCCCAGGTTGGAGACGCTGCGGGACAGGCCGGAGATCTCGCCCTGATCTTTGTCGGGGAAGCTGGACTGGACCACGTTGACCGAGGCGGTCAGCATGTCCCCGATCCCGACGCCGAACAGCAGCAATCCCGGTATCCACCGCCAGATGCCCGCGTGGGCCCGGACCAGGGCCAGCAGCAAGATCATGCCGACCGCGGTGACCAGGAAGCCGGCGATGATCAGCCACCGCTGCGGATGCCGCCGGGCGAACCGGTCGGCGGCGGCCGAGGCGGCCAGGATCCCGATGGTGGCGGGGGTGAGGATCAGGCCGGTCTGAATCGCGTTGTAGTGGTTGACCTCCTGCAGGTAGACCGACACGGTGAAGAAGGTTCCCTGCAGGATCAGCCACTGGATGGTCTGGGTGCCCAGCCCGAGGTTGGAGATCTTGTTGCGGAACAGCCGCAGCGGCAGCAGCACGTCCCGACCCTTGCGCTCGGCCGACCGGGTGTACAGGAAGAACCACAGCAGGAACAGCGCGCCGATGGCCACGAACAGCCACACCGGGGAGATGCCGCCTTTCGGGATGATCACGGTGGTCCCGATGCTGAAGTCCTGCCGCGACTTGCCGAAGCCATAAGTCCTGGACTGCAGCAGCCCGAGCACCACGAAGAACAGCCCGGCCGCGGACAGGACCGCCCCGGTCAGGTCAAAGCGCGGCCTGGGCTCTTCGGGCGCCGAGTCGGTGATCTTGCGGGCGAGCCAGATGATCCAGGCCACGACCAGGACCTGCAGGCCGAACGAGGCGCGCCAGCTGATCGCGCTGGTCACCAGCCCGCCGATCAGCGGCCCGGCCGCGGCACCCAGCCCGCCCGCGCCGCTGATCACGCCGAAGTACTTGGCCCGCGACTTGACGTCGGGGAAGGTCACCGTGACCAGGATGTAGATGGGCGGGATCATCAGCGCCGAGCCCACGCCCTCCAGCAGCGAGTACCCGATGATCAGCTGCGGGAGTCCCTGTGACAGCGCGGCGAGCAGGCCACCGACCGCGTAGATGGCCAGGCCTAGCACGAAGCACCGCTTGCGGCCCCAGATGTCGGTCAGCTTGCTGCCCGGGATCATCAGCGCCGCCATCGTCAGGGTAAACAGCGTGATCGCCGTCTGCACCCCGGCCACGGTCGTGCCAAGGTCCGAGGCGATCGCGCTGATCGCCACGTTCATGTTCGTGGCCGCATAGCTGGCGATGAACTGGGCCAGCGCCAGCGGCAGGATCATCGCCCGGGCCGCGCCACTCGCCTTAGCCGCACTCGTCTCAGTCATCGCGTCCCCCATTCCCGCCAACGCAGGCTGAGCCACCGTCGGCGTCGCGCACCGGCCGGCTCGTCCCGAAGACCGCGTAAAGGATCGCGCCGGCCGCTGC
>JBKQQQ010000394.1:0-3876 GCA_052144275.1 Streptosporangiaceae bacterium | reverse complement strand
GCACCGGCGGAACCGCTCGTGTCACTGGCGTGACCAGCGGCGGCCTTAGCCTCGGCTATCAGTTGCTCGAGCACCGCGTCCTGCGCCGCCAGGTGCTGCTGGATCTGGACGGCTTCGTGCAGCACCGCTTCGGCGTCCTCGTAGGTTTGCATCCCGCGCGTATCCGTGGCCTTGGCCTGCAGGTTCTGGCCCACGATGATGACCGGGAGGAGTACCAGCTGCAGGAAGTTGGACGAGACCCAGGCGATGATGACGGTCAGGTTGTGGCTGGTAACCGCGGACGGAAGGCTGATCAGGGCGATAATCGCGAAGACGTAACCGCACACCATGGTGCCGACCAGCGTGGTGATCAGCAGGCCGATGCGGCCGTTCAGCCCGACCCGCCCGTCGTTGACCTTGGGGGGCTTCGGTGCCCTGCCCGTCAGGTGCAGGGTCGTGCAGGGATGCTGGATGTGCTCATAGATCTGCATGCAGGAAACTTATGCCAGGCTGGCCGGGGACGGCAGGAACACCTCGCTACCGTGGCCCTAAGTTCATTTTTTTCCGAACGAGCAGTGGTGACACCTCTGCGATACCTCGTGTTGGTTTGGTGTTTGTCGCAACGGTGCATTCTTTCCGCCATGACTCGGGACGCCAGAGCCAGCAGGCGAGCGTTTCTCGGGCTGGGTGCGTTGGGGATTGCCGGGATCCTTGGGTCGGCGGCCGCCGCGGCCAGGCTCTGGCGGTCCGCAGGGCCGGCCGGGCACGCGTCTGATCCGTCTACGACCACGCGCGTCACTCGGCGCCGGGCGGTTTCTGAGAACTCGCTAGCCGGCGATCCGGACTGGGAGATCCGCCATCTGGGGTCGCCGCACGCGATCGAGGGGTACGCAGGCGCCGCCAGCGTGCTGACCGGGGAGTCGTTCCCGTTGTTCGTCTCGACCACCTCGTCGGGGTTCCGGGTGAGCGCGTTCCGGCTTGGCTGGTACGGCGGGACGGGCGCCCGCAAGGTATGGCAGTCCGGCCCGCTGCGCGGTCACCGGCAGGGCGCGGCCAGCCTGGTCGGCGCGACGAACACGGTGCAGACCGACTGGGATCCCGCGATCGAGGTGCCGACCGACGACTGGCCGCCGGGGGCGTACCTGCTCCGGCTGGACGCGGACTCCGGGGCGCAGCGGTACGTCCCGGTGACGGTGCGCTCGGCCAGCACCGCGGGCAAGGTAGTGATCAAGAACTGCGTCGCGACCTGGCAGGCCTACAACACGTGGGGCGGCTACGACCTGTACGCGGGGCTCGAAGGGGTCGGCTCCGACTACGGATCCCGGTCGCTGGCGGTCAGCCTGGACCGGCCGTATGACGCCAACGGCGCGGCCATGTTCCTCACCTACGAGCGGAACGTGGTCAAGCTGGCCGAGCGGATGGGGCTGCCGCTGGCCTACCTGACCGGTATGGACATCGCCGCCGACCCGCACCTGCTGGACGGGGCCAGCGCGCTGGTCTCGCCCGGGCACGACGAGTACTGGACCCCGGCCGAACGCGCGCACGTGACCGCGGCCCGCGACGCCGGCGTCAACCTCGCATTCCTCGGCGCCAACGCGATGTTCCGGCGGATCAGGCTGGACGCCACCACGCTCGGCGCGGACCGGCTCGTCATCTGCTACAAGACCAGCTACCCGCGCGATCCGATGTTCGGCGTCCAAGACGCGCTTGTCACCAGTGACTGGCGCGAGCCGCCCCGGCCCGATCCGGAGTCCTCGCTGATCGGGACGCTCTACGAGGGCTATCCTGCGGTCGCCTCGTACGTGGTGACAGCCCCGGACAGCTGGGTGTTCGCCGGGACCGGGGTGGCCGCGGGGGCGCGCTTCGGCAACCTCGTCGGCGTCGAGTACGACCGGGTCAACCCGGCCTACCCGGTGCCGCGGCCGATCCAGGTCCTGTCCCATTCGCCGCTGGTGTGCCAGGGTGCGGCGAGCTTCGGCGATTCGGCCTACTACACGCACGCAGGCGGGGCCGGTGTGTTCAACGCAGGCACCATGCGCTGGGTGGAGGCGATCTTCGGCGACCGCCCGCACGGCATTTCGGGGACGACGTCCAGCTTCGTCCAGCAGGTGACGGCGAACGTGCTCCGCGCCTTCGCCGACGGCCCCGCCGCGGCCCGCTATCCCGCCCGGGACAACCTGGCCGCCATCCGCGAGTACGCCGGCGACCCCATCGGCAACCCCGCGGCCTTGCAGTTAGCCGGGCTGCTGCTCCAGCAGGCCGGCGACCGTGCCGGCCAGTCCCTGGGTGAGTTCCGCGAGGAGCCGCTCACCCTCGGCCGCCGACGCGCCGGCCGGGTCGCCGAGGACGCCGTTGGGGCTCACCACGCGCACGCCCCGCTCGCGCAGCACCGGCATGACCTGGCCGATCGGCTCCGTATTACCAGCCTCGGCGTGATCCAGCCGGACGGCCTCGGACGCCAGCGCGAGCATGACCGAGGTCTCGAACCGGCCGGCGTGCGCGTCGCCCTCCGGCAGCCCGGCGTGCCAGGCGTGCGCGGACCGGCCCTCGTAGCGAAGCCGGCCGGAGGCCGCCTGGACCGCGGCGGCGTTGCCGCCGTGCCCGTTGACCAGCAGCAGGGCGGGCCAGTGCAGGCTGGCGTGGCGGCCAAGCTCGATCAGGCAGGCGGTCAGCGCCTCGCTGCCGATGGACAGCGTGCCGGGGAAGTCCGCGTGCTCGCCGCTCGCGCCGACGCAGAACGCGGGCGCCAGCGCGACGCCCGCCCGGCCCGCGCAGGCCCGCCGCGCTACCGCCACGGCGATCCTCGTGTCGGTGTCGAGCGGCAGATGCGGCCCGTGCTGCTCCAGCGACCCCACCGGCACCACTAGCAGCCGCCGCGGGCCGCCTTCCACATCCGGCCACCGCGCCTCGGCCAGCTCGAAAACGGCCCCGCCCTGGCCGTCCGTCGCCAGGGCCGGCGCCACCTGCGGCGATGTAGCCATGCCGTCATGGTATGGCGGCGGATCTACCGGGAGAGTGATCCGCTTGGGGCCGTGGCGACGAATCTAGTCAAGGGGGGCGCTCCTGGGAGCGTCCAGAAGATGCCAGCCAGGAGGAGTCCTGATGCCTGAAGCGCTGATCTTGGAGTTCACCGGTGCAGGTGAAGCCGAGTACTCCGCCGTCAGCGGCCGGGCACCCGACCCTTCGCGGCTGATGAGCCGACCCGGCGTAACGGTATGAGATGAAGGGCGGTCTAGCGGGCCTGAGCGGGCCGCTGGCTCTGGTCCTGCTTCTCCCGATGGAAGCGGGCGTGCCGATTCCGCTGCCTGCCGATCTGGTGATGTTCACGGTGGGGGAACGGGTCGCCGCGGGAAAGTTCCCGCTGTGGCTGGCGGTGACCGGCTTCGAGGTCATCGCCGTCGTTGGCACGACGGCCCTTTTCCTGCCGTGCCGTGGTCCGGCCCAACGGATCATCACCGGGTTCGGGCCGCGCCTCGGGCTCACCGAGGCGCGGCTCCGCCGCGCGGTGGCCTTCGCCGAGACACGAGGCCGGCCCGGGCTGGCGCTGGGACGCGATCGGGGCGGACCCTGCCAGCCAGGACCAGACGACGAACCGAAGGCTCTTGTGAGCTAGCCAGCATGCCTACCACGTATTCGGCGGTAACGGACAGTGCCGGATCGGGCTGGACTGCTCGTAATAGTCTTGGCGGGTGCCGAAGGGAACCAGGCCAAGGGGGCCAGACGGCGCGGTGGCCCAAGCGGGACAGGGACCACGCGACGAACTGGTCCCGGCGGGGTTCCGCCTGCGTCCCGATCCGGGGTCGCGCACGCTGGCGGACGGGATGGTCATCACGGGCGGTTACCCCACCCGGGTGCTGCGGCTGAGCAAGCCGGGGGCCCGGCATGTCGCCGCCTGGT
>JBKQQQ010000393.1:0-3749 GCA_052144275.1 Streptosporangiaceae bacterium | reverse complement strand
GACCGGCCGTCGGCTGGGCGCCCCGGGAGGCGCTGTTGGCAACCACCGACCGCCCTTCCGGGGTCGTGTCGAAGTGAGAAGCAAGGAACGCAGCCTGAATGAGTTCGTTTGGCTGGTGGCCGATTGTCGGAATGAAATCGCTTGCCTCGCGATCGCCAGTGGTGATGGTTCCGGTCTTGTCGAGAATGAGCGTCTGAACGTCGCCCGCTGTCTCGACGGCCTTGCCGGACATCGCCAGCACATTGAACCGCATGGTGCGGTCCATCGCCGCGATGCCGATCGCGGAAAGCAGCGCGCCGATCGTGGTCGGGATCAGCGCGACCAGCAGCGCGACCAGGATCACCAGGCTCTGCGGCGCCTTGGAGTAGAACGCCATCGGCTGCAGCGTGATGACCGCGAGCATGAAGATGATGGTCAGCGCGGCCAGCAGGATGTTCAGCGCGATCTCGTTCGGCGTCTTCTGCCGCTTGGCCCCCTCGACCAGGGCGATCATCCGGTCGATGAACGTCTCACCGGGCTTGGAGGTGATCTTCACCACGATCCGGTCGGACAGCACCGTGGTGCCGCCGGTGACCGCGGACCGGTCGCCGCCGGACTCGCGGATCACCGGCGCGGACTCGCCGGTGATCGCCGACTCGTCCACCGACGCGACGCCCTCGACCACGTCCCCGTCACCGGGAATGTGCTCGCCCGCCTCGACGACCACGTAGTCGCCGAGCGTCAGCGCGGTGCCGGCCACCGACTCCTCGCGGAGCGTGGACGGGTCAGCCCCGGGCTGCCAGTTGAGCAGGCGGCGGGCCATCGTCTCGCGCTTGGCCCGCCGCAGCGTGTCGGCCTGCGCCTTGCCGCGGCCCTCGGCCACCGCCTCGGCGATGTTGGCGAAGAGCACGGTCAGCCATAGCCAGACCACGATGGTCCAATTGAAGACCGACGGCGTGCGGATTGCGGTGTACATGCACAGTAGGGCGCCGACCTCGACCACGAACATGACCGGGTTCTTGATCTGGACCCGCGGGTCCAGCTTCTTGAACGCGTCCGGGGTCGACTTCCAGATCATCTTCGGGTCGAGCAGGCCGCTACCGACCCGGTGCGGCTCGGTTCCGGTCTGCCTGGGGCCTGCCGGAGCGGCCCCCGGGGTTGTCGTTGTCACAGACATCAGTGCAGTCCTTCTGCGAACGGTCCCAGCGCGAGCGCGGGGAAGTAGGTCAGGCCGACGAGGATGAGGATCACGCCCACGAGCATGCCGACGAACAGCGGTGTTCTCGTATCCAGCGTGCCGGCGCTCGCGGGCACCGGCGCCTGTCTGGCCAGCGACCCGGCCAGGCCGAGGGCGAAGATCTCCGGCGCGAACCGGCCGAGCAGCATCACGACCCCGCCCATGATCTGGTACCAGGTGGCGCCGGTGCCCAGGCCGGCGAACGCCGAGCCGTTGTTGTTGGCCTCAGAGGCGAACGCGTACATGATCTCGGTCAGCCCGTGCGGGCCGGGGTTGAAGATGGCGGACTGGCCCTTCTGTGTGCCAATCGACAACCCCGCCGCGGTCAGGATCACCACCGGCAGCGTCAGGAAGTACAGCGCCGCGTACTTCATCTCGATGGGCCGGATCTTCTTGCCGATGTACTCCGGTGTTCGGCCGACCATCAGCCCGGCGACGAACACGGTGACGATGGCCAGGACCAGGATGCCGTACATGCCGGCCCCGATCCCGCCGGGCGCGATCTCGCCGAGCGCGATGTCGAACAGCGCGATGCCGCCGCCGAATGGCGTCAGCGAATCATGGAAGCAGTTCACCGCGCCGGTGGAAGTCACCGTGGTCGACGCCGCGAACACCGAGCAGCCTGGCGCGCCGAACCGCACCTCCGTGCCTTCGGCGGCCCCGTGCGCGGTCTGCGCCGCGATTCCGGCCGTGCCCAGGTGGGTCTCGAAGAAGCTGATCCCGCCCACGGCGCACGCCCAGATGATCACCATGGCGGCGACCAGCGCGTAGCCCTGCTTGTTGTCGCCGACCATCTTGCCGAACGCGCGGGGCGTGGCGAACGGGATTAGTAGCAACAGGAAGATCTCGAAGATGTTGGTGAACGGGTTCGGGTTCTCGAACGGATGAGCCGAGTTGACGTTCATCCAGCCGCCGCCGTTGTTGCCCATGTCCTTGATGACTTCCTGCGACGCCACCGTCCCGCCGGGGATGGTCTGGTGACCGCCGATCAGCGTGGTGATCGTGTGGTAGGCGGAGAGGTTCTCGATCGCCCCGCCGGCCACCAGGATCAGCGCGCCGACGCAGGCCAGCGGCAGCAGCAGTCGCAGCACGCAACGGGTCAGGTCGACCCAGAAGTTGCCGAGCCGGTCGGTCTTGGACCGGGTGAACCCGCGGATCAAGGCGATCGCGACCACCAGGCCGACCGCGGCCGACATGAACTGCTGCACCATCAGCGCGGACATCTGCGTCAGGTAGCCCATGGTGGCTTCACCGGCGTAGTTCTGCCAGTTGGTGTTGGTGGTGAACGAGACCGCCGTGTTCCACGCGGTATCCGGCACGACGTTGGCCATCCCGACCGACAGGAACAGCCAGTGCTGGGTCCGCTCGATCAGGTACACGAACAGCACGCTGACGAACGAGAACGCGAGCATGGAGCGCACGTAGACGCTCCACCTCATGTCCGCTTCCGGGTCGATCCCGCAAAGCTTGTAGATGCCGCGCTCGACCCGCCAGTGATCCTTGGCGGTGAAGATGCGCGCGATGTAGTTCCCGAGCGGCACGTAGCATGCCGCGAGCGCCGCGACGAGCAGCGCGAACTGCAGCCAGCCGGCCGCTGCCGCATTCATCAGAACCTCTCAGGCAGTACGAGGGCCACGAACAGGTAGATCGTCAGCAGGATGCCGCCGATCAGGCCGATCCAGTTCTCAGCGCTCAAAGCGCTCAACCCCCTTCACGATGAGGATGAGCACGGCGAAGACGACGATCGTCAGGCCGACGTAGAACAGGTCCCACACGGTGACTCCTAGTGACGTGCCGCTAGTGGTAGAACTCGCCTGGGCAGGCGTCAGCGCTCAGGCGAATCTCAGTAAAAGCTCCGGAATTCCCCCAGATAAAGGCCACTTGCGTGACCCATGCGCCCGCTACCACGTTCCTAACGAAACCCATGCGGGCGTCTCATCACCGCCCGGCCGCGACCGGGCACGAAGCAACCGCGAAGCAGCCACGAGGTGTCAGATCCGCAGGTGAGGCTGCGCCACGGGGGTGACGGGGAGGAGCGGCTACAGCCCGGGGGTGACGGGGAGGAGCGGGCTACAGCTCCGGGGTGTTGGGAATGAGCGCGTGCCGCCGGAGCTGCCAGGAACGCAGGCCGTGGCTCATCTCGTCCATCAGCGCCGAAGGCGGCACGGCCAGCACCGGGCACCGCGCGTGTGACAGGCAGTACCGGCTGACCGAACGATGCAGCACCCGCCCGATCCCGGCCCGGCGTCCCGTGCCGATGATGAGCAGGTCGTCCGGATGACTGGCCGCGTCGACCAGCACCGGGCCGGTCTCGCCCCGGGCCACCTGCGATTCCACGTTCAGGTCGGCGGGCACCCCGCCCAGCCCGGCGTCGAACGCGTCCCACAGCCGCTCCCAGGCGGCGTCGCGCCAGATCTTCCGCAGGTAGGGCGAGGACTGGCGTCGTTCGGCGAGGTCGCCTCCTGGAGGGACCCAGGCGGTGACGGCCAGCAGCGGCACGTTCCGCTGCCTGGCCTCGTCCGCCGCGTACCGC
>JBKQQQ010000392.1:0-6082 GCA_052144275.1 Streptosporangiaceae bacterium | reverse complement strand
GACACCCTTCGCGACGGCGCGCCGTTCCTCATCGACATGGACGACTCGGTGTCGAACGCCGAGCTGATCGACGCGTGCTATCGCCGGGCGGGGCTGAGCCCGCGCGGCACCTAGCCATCGCCGCAGGGACTGCGCGTTACTGGGCCCGGTCGCGGCGGAGGCGGTCGAGAACGTCGCCGGGGTTGTCCGCCGCGACCCGGATCATCGCCCGGACCGCGTCGGCCAGCGACACCCGCGGCACGTCGAGCGTCACCGCGGCCGAATCCGCCCAGGCCGTCAGCTGCCGGTAGAGCTCGGGGCTCAAGTCCAGGGTGATCCTGACCGGCTTGGACCGGATCGCGGTGCGGCCCGCCGGGCGCGCGTCGGGTTCGGCGCGCCTGGCCGCCGCCGCGGCCATCTGCGCCTTCCGCTGTTCTCGCTCAGTCGTCATGATCGCACAGAGCATAGGGGAGCGCACCGGTCGATGAGATCCCGGGCCACCTGGCGCCAGATGTCGCAGCCGGTCTGCTTGATCGGCATGCCGAAGCTCTGGGCGTAGACCTCGAGCCGCGGCACCACCGTGTCCAGCACGTCGTAGCCGAGGTGCTGGAGCGCCTCGCGGGCGTCGACGGTGGAGTGCGCCCGGGCGATGCACCGGTTCAGCAGGACGGCCGAGCGGGCGGGCTGGCCGCGGATCGCCCCGACCTCGGCGATCTCGTCGCGCACCGGCGTGGTGCGGTTGATCTCGATCGGGCTCGGCGCGCACGGGACGAGGATCTCGTCGGCGTACCGCAGCGCCGACCTGGCGATGCCGGCGTGGTCCTCGAGCTGCGGCGTGTCGATGATCACCACGTCGTCCGCCTGGGCGATCTCGGGCACCCGGCGGTGCAGTTCGCGGGAGGGCAGGGCGACGATCCGGAACGGGAAAGCCGCGTCGGGCGCGGACAGGTGCGGGTCCATGGCCGCCAGGTCGGACCACTCCAGGGCACTGCCCGAAGGATCCGCGTCCACCAGAAGGACGTTGTTCCCGGCCTGTGCGAAAACGTGGGCTAGCCAGACCGCTGACGTGGTCTTCCCCGTGCCCGGCTTCAGGTTGGCCAGGGCAATGCTCAGCCCTGTCATTCACGCATTATCGCAGCGTCTGAGGCGTTTCGGTAGCCGATCGCCGACCTGCAGGTTAACTGGGCTGGTGACGAAGTCATGAATAGGGCAGTAATGCAGTAATTACTGCCCTGTCGTCGGGGGCTTATCGGCCCTCTCCCATCGTTATCCCATCGTTATCCACAGTGTGTGGATAACTACGTGGAGTAAAAACCACTACGGGCCAAGGGTCAGCTGATGGTGGCCCGGCGGGCGGCGAAACGCTGGTGGCGGGCGTGCTCGGGCTGGCCGAGGAAGGCCTTGAAGCCACCCAGCCGGTAGGCCGGCCCGTCTCGGGAGTCGGCTACCTCGAGTTCGAAGTCCTGGCCGAGGTGGCGCAGGCGGCCGAGCACGGCGGCCAGGCTCAGATCCGTCGACCCGGTGCCCGCCGCCAGGTCGGCGATCTGCCGGGCGGTCAGGAAATCGGCCCGGGAACGGAGCACGCGGAACACCGGATCGTGCACGTGCGTGTGCTCAGCCGCCGCCGCGGCGGCGTCCGGCGCGCCCGCGTGCTCGAGCGCACGGCGGATGGCCGTCCCGACCGCCTCCGCGACCGGGGGCGGGAACGCGTTGCCGATCTGCCGGTAGCGCGCGGTCTTGCGGCCGCTGAACCGCCAGCCCCAGTCGTCCTGCCAGCCCTGCAGCCTGGTCGCCATCTCGCAGGTGAGCCGGGGCGAGCGGGCCAGGTCGGCGTCCGCGCCCGGCGCCTGGTCGGCCAGGCCGATGCCGTCCACGCCGAGCTCGGCCCAGGCCCGCTTGGCGCGGGTGGGGCCCAGGTCGGCGCCGCCGTGCTTCTTGGAGCCGCCGACGATTGTCGGCGCGATCCGGTCGGCCCGGCGGGCCCAGGCGGCGGCCCCGGGCCAGCCCCGCGCGGCCATCAGGTCGCCCAGCGTCTCGCCCACGGTCGCGGGCGGCCGGGGTGACGGCGCCGGCCAGCGGAACCAGGGCGCGTCGGCCCGCTGCAGGGCGACGAGCACGGTCCGCGGGCGCAGCTGCGGCACGCCGAAGTCCGACGCCTGCAGCAGCCGCCAGCCCGAGACGTACCCCAGGTCGGTCAGCCGGTCCAGCACGTGCTGCCGGTACGCGCTGAACCGGCTGTTACTCAGCCCCCTGACGTTCTCGAGCAGCAGGGCCCGCGGCCGGATGACGTCGCACAGCTCCACCGCCCACGCGAACAGGTCGCGCTCGTCGGTGGCGCCGAGCTGCCGGCCCGCCACCGTGAACGGCGGGCAGGGCACCCCGCCGGCCAGCAGCGCCACGCCCCGGTAGTCCCGCGGCCGCCACAGCGCCTGATCGGCCACGTCGCCCTCGGCGACCTTCCAGCCGGGCCGGTTGGCCCGCAGCGTGGCGCACGCCGCCGCGTCGAGTTCGACGGCCAGGGCGTGCTCGAAGCCGGCTCGCTCCAGCCCGAGGGCCTGCCCGCCCGCCCCAGCACAGATCTCGACAACGTCAAGATCTGTCACGTAGGCCTCCTTAAGCTCTCAGCCGCCGAACCATCTTCCCGCAGCCCAGGCACTGCCGGGCGGAAGGCGCGGTCAAGCCGTCAAACGTGTCGGAAGTTGCCTGCTGGGTCCCCCGTGGACCAGCTGTCAGGACTCTAGCGCCGCCCCCCGACATTGTTGGCCAGGGGGGACGACCCCCCTAGACCCCCCGCTGCTTCTCCCGGGGGGACCCATCCCCCCGGACCCGCCAACCCAGCGGACGACGGAGCCGGGGCGCCCAGATCGGCGGCGAGCAGGTCGGCGAGCACCATCGCGCTCGTCAGGTCGGCCGCTTGCCCGTCCCCGACCTGCCAGCCATGTTCGGACCGGCGGACCACTACTCCGTCCGCCGACGCGTCCACGCTCTGGCCTGGCGTCGTTTCCCCGCTCACATCTCTCACCTGTCTCGTGACGTGCTCCCGGCTCGTTCGGGATAAAGATCTTTGGCCCGAACGTCCGTGGTATCAGCCCAGCCGGACGGTTTTACCCGGCCATGGCGGCGAGCTGCGCCTTGACCTGCGCCGCCGAGGGATTGGTCAGCGCGGTGCCGTCGGGGAACACGACGGTGGGCACGGTCTGGTTGCCGCCGTTCACCGACATCACGAACTCCGCCGCGGCCTCGTCCCGCTCGATGTCGACCTCGACCATCTCGATCCCGGCCCGGGCGAGCTGGCTCTTCAGGTTCCGGCAGAAGCCGCACCAGGGGGTGGTGTACATCGTCAGCTGGCCGGACACCCGAAGCCTCCTTGAGGTTGGTGAAAAAATGACTGAGTCGTGTAACACCAATGGGGCCGATTGCGTTCCCTGAAGTCCCGCGCCCGCCCGGATGCGGCAGGATGAGGCAAAGGAAGGGGGGAGGTGGGTGGGGTGACGGACGCGGCGCTTGACACTTCCGAGATGCTGCTGGCCGCGCTCGACCCGGAACAGCGCGAGGTGGTCCTGGCCACCCGCGGCGCGGTCTGCGTGCTGGCCGGCGCGGGCACTGGCAAGACCCGGGCGATCACCTACCGGATCGCCTACGCGGCCGCGGTCGGCATGGTGAACCCGGCGCACGTGCTGGCGCTCACCTTCACCGTGCGGGCGGCGGGGGAACTGCGCGGCAGGCTCAGGCAGCTGAGCGCGGCCGGTCCTGGTTCCGGCGGCCTTGGTTCCGGCGGCCTTGGTGCTGGCGGCCTTGGTTCCGGCGGTGCTGGTTCCGGCGGGCTGGGGACCGGGCTGGTGCGGGCGTCCACCTTCCACGCGGCCGCGCTGCGCCAGCTCAACTACTTCTGGCCGCGGGTCGTCGGCGGCCGGCCGCCGAGGGTGATCGACGCCAAGGCCAGCCTGGTCCGGGAGGCGGCCAAGCGGGCCGGCGTCCGGCTGGGCGGTGCAACTGGAGGGGCGGGCGACGGGGGGGCCGGGGGAGTGCTGTCCGACACCGCCGCCGAGATCGAGTGGGCCAAGGTCGGCCAGGTCCGCCCGGACGGCTACGCGCGCGCCGCGGCCGCCGCGGGCCGCTCGCCCGTGGCCGGGGCGGACCAGGTGGCGTCGGTCTACGCCGCCTACGAGGAGCTGCGGCGCGAACGGCACCTGATCGACTTCGAGTCCGTCCTGGAGCTGACCGCCGCCATCCTGATCGACAACCGGGCCGCGGCGGACCAGGTGCGCGACACGTTCCGGCACTTCGTCGTGGACGAGTACCAGGACGTGAACCCGCTGCAGAAGCTGCTCCTCGACACCTGGCTCGGCGATCGCGACGACCTGTGCGTGGTCGGCGACCCGCACCAGGTGATCTACTCCTTCACCGGGGCCACCCCGTCCTACCTGACCGGTTTCGCCGCGGAGTTCCCCGGCGCGACCGTGGTCCGGCTGGTGCGCGACTACCGGTCCACGCCGCAGGTGGTCGCGGTGGCCAACCAGCTGGTGCGGTCGCGCCTGCCTGAGCAGCACGCACCGCTGGTCGCGCAGCGGCCGCCGGGACCGCAGCCGGTGCTCACCGAGTACCCCGACGACACCCACGAGGCGGCCGGGCTGGCTGTCCAGGTCCAGGCGCTGCTGGCGGCGGGGGTTCCGGCCAGGGAGATCGCGGTGCTGGTCCGGGTCAACGCGGACACCGAGCGGTTCGAGCTAGCGCTGGCCGAAGCCGGCGTGCCCTACGTGGTCCGCGGCGCCGAGCGCTTCTACGAACGGCCCGTGGTGCGCCAGGCGCTGGTGCTGCTGCGCGGCGCCGCGCGGGGTGAGGCGGCCAGCGCCGCGGTCACCGGCACCGGGGACCCGCTGCCGTCCTCGGTCCGGCACGTGCTGACCGGGATCGGCCTGACGAGCGGGTCGACCCCCAGACCCGGCGGCGCGGCGGCGCGCGAGCGCTGGGAGTCGCTCAGCGCGATCGCCCAGCTCGCGGACGACATGCACGCCGCGCGGCCCGAGGCGACCCTCACCGACTTCTCGGCCGAACTGACCCAGCGGGCCGAGCTCGGCCACGCCCCCGCCGTCGACGGCGTGACGCTCGCCTCCATGCACGCGGCCAAGGGACTCGAGTGGGACGCGGTGCTGCTGCCCGGCCTGGTCGAGGGGCTCATGCCGATCGTGCACGCCCGGACGGCCGACGCGATCGAGGAGGAAAGGCGGCTACTGTATGTGGCGGTGACCAGGGCGCGCGAGCACCTGTACCTATCCTGGTCGCCGGCCCGCGCGCCCGGGGCCCGGACCCGCGGCGCGGCGCGCCCGCGATCGCGTTTCCTCGACGAAATCCGCCTCGGCCGGTGAAATGTGAGGCTGTATGACTAAGGCGCTCGACTGGCTCATCGAGCTCCTCGACCTGGAACAGATCGAGGTGAACATCTTCCGCGGCCGCGGCCCGGATGAGCGCAGGCAGCGGGTGTTCGGCGGCGAGGTGGCCGGGCAGGCGCTGGTTGCGGCCGGCCGGACCGTGCCCGCGGACCGTCCGGTGCACTCCCTGCACGCGTACTTCATCCGGCCGGGCGATCCGGCGGTGCCGATCGTGTACACGGTCGACCGGGTACGCGACGGGCGGTCCTTCACCACCCGCCGGGTCTCGGCGATCCAGCACGGCAAGACGATCTTCACCCTGTCCGCCTCCTTCCACCGCCCGGAACCCGGACTCGAGCACGCCGACCCGATGCCCGACGTGCCGCCGCCGGAGATGGTCGAGCGGACGTCGGACCGGCTGATTCGCCTGCTCGGCGAGGTCCCTCCCCATATGTACGACAATCCGATCGACCTGCGGTCGGTCGGCCCGCTTTCGGTGGAAGCGGAGCGGGATCCGTCGCTGCGGACCACGAGGAACCTCGTCTGGCTGCGGGTGGACGGCGACCTGCCCGACGACCCGCTGCTGCACGTGTGCCTGATGACCTACGCCTCCGACATGACCCTGCTCGACTCGGTGCTGCTCGGGCACGGGCTGTCCTGGGTGGACGGCCGCACGTCGGGCGCCAGCCTGGACCACGCCATGTGGTTCCACCGGCCGTTCCGGGCCGACCGCT
>JBKQQQ010000391.1:0-9716 GCA_052144275.1 Streptosporangiaceae bacterium | reverse complement strand
CGCCATGCACCGGACCGCGTATCCCGCGCTCAGCAGCTCCGGGACGAGCCGCCCGCCGATGTACCCCGACGCACCGGTAACCAGGCAGTTCAGTGGCGATGACATGCTGTCAGTCTTACACGGCCCTTCCGCGGCGCTGATGAGCGCAGGGGCGGGCCTGCAACCAGGCCCTGCTACTGCCTGGCGGCTAGTTCGAGGATCTTCGCCTGTGGTGTCCCGATGAGGGCGGGGGCGTTGGCGCTGGAGCACCAGACGTTCGCCTGGAGGAAGCCGAGGAAGCTTTCTGCCTCGCTGGTGGTGTCGAAGTCGAGGTCAATGACGACATAGTTGGGGTCTCCGACCGGGCGCTGGACGCGCTGCTGGCGTACCCCGGACTGCCGTCGGGCCTCGGCGAAGCGCCCGAACGCGGTGTTCCAGGTTTCGAAGTCGGTGACGGCGTGTTCGATGTGGAGTGTTGCCACGGTGGCTCCCTGGTCAGGCGGGATGTTGTCTCCTTCACGCTAGAAGCGCTGGCGGAAGGCGGCCATCCCAAGTCCCTGGGGTCTTTCGGGCGCTGACCTGCGAGATCCAGGCCTAAGTCGGCGCGTATTCTCCGGACATGGTCACGTCGGCGGTATCCGGGCGGTCGCGGGAGCGGGTCGTACGGATATGCGATTCGGCCGGCGACGCGAGGGCGCTGCGACTGCAGCTCCTCGCGGAAATCCGGCAGGTCGTGAGCTTCGATGCCTACGCCTGGCTGCTGACTGACCCTGAGACCTCGGTCGGCTCCGCGCCGCTGGCTGACGTCCCGTGCCTTCCGGAGCTTCCCCGCCTGATCCGGCTCAAGTACCTCACCGAAGTCAACCGGTGGACGACACTGCGCGGCGCCCCGGTCGCGCTGCTCCAGGCAACGACCGGCGGTAAGCCGTCGCGGAGCCTGCTCTGGCGCGACCTGCTGGACAGCTACGGCATCGGCGACGTGGCCTCGCTGGTCTTTAGGGACCGATTCGGATGTTGGGGATTCCTCGACCTCTGGAAGTCAGGCTCCTCGGCTCGGTTCAGCTCGGCCGAGGCCGCTTAACTCACCGGCATCGCGGATCCGTTGACGCTCGCGCTGCGCCGCAGCCAGGCCAGCGCGTTCCTCTCCGGTGCTTCGCGCCATGCACCACGGCCCGGCCCCGTCGTACTGCTGCTGTCTCCCGACCTCCAAGTACGCGGGCAGACCCCCCAGACACAGGATTACCTGCGGGTACTCGTTCCACCGGCGGAAGACCGCCCGCCGATCCCGGCGAGTGCCTACAACGTCGCCGCGCAGTTGCTGGCCGTCGAGGCCGGGGTCGACCGGAATCCGCCCTCGGCTCGGGTGCACCTGTCAGACGGCCTGTGGGTTACCCTGCGTGCGGCCAGAATCGGGGACACCGGGCCTGCCCGGGAGCGCGACATCGCGGTCACCATCGAGGAGACCTCGCCGCCCGAACGGGTCGCCTTGTTCGCACGGGCGTTCGGCCTCAGCGCCCGCGAGAACGAGCTACTCAGCCACCTGGTGAGCGGAACCGACACCCGGGAACTCGCGCGCCGGATGTTCCTTTCCGAGCACACAGTGCAGGATCACCTGAAATCGATCTTCGCGAAGACTGCCGCGCGCAACCGCCGGACCCTGCTGTCACGTGCGCTGGGCACCTGACCTGAGTGCCGGCCTTCACCTCACGCCGCCCCGCAGGCCCGGCTCACCAGTGACGCCGCCGGTCAACTGCCGGGTGCCGCGGCGGTGGGGGCGATGACGGCTCGTTGCGGCAGGTACACCTCGTGGGCGGCGTAGAAGGTGGCTTCCGGCTGGACGTTCACGCCGACGGCGGCCATGGCCGGGCCTAGGCGCTGCTCGCCGAAGGCGGTGAACGCCGCCTCGCTGTCCCACGCGTCGACGTTATGGCAGTCCGCCCCGTCCCACCAGGTCAGGTGCGCGATCCCGCCGTCTGGGGTCTGCTCGAGCCAGCCGGCCTTGGCCCGTACGGAGTCGTATTGCTCCGGGGTGACGCCATGCAGAATGACGTGAGCTATAACAGCCATGCCTGCCTCCTTGGCCAAAAACGTTGCCTGTCAGCGGGGGTACGGCGCCGAGACCTGGGCCGGATCACTGCGCGGAGGACGAGAGCCGGAATCTGATCCGGTCGCGGGTGCGGTGACGTACCCCTGGCAGGGTCCTTGGTGCGGGAGGCGCGGTGCCGGCGATGCTTGACCACGTGTGCCTGGACGATCCGGTCACGGGTCGGACGGTGCCGGAGCATTGCGCGGTGGCCCTGAGCCGCGTTAGCGTCAGGGGCGTGGGGGGGAGTGACGCGCTGGTCGCGGCACGCCTGGCGGCTGGAGACGATCATGCGCTGGCTGAGGTCTTCGACCGGCTCGCGTCGGCCGTGTATGGTGCCGCGCTGCGTGTTCTGGGGAACGGGGCCGCCGCGCAGGACGTTGTGCAGGATGTGTTCGTCGAGCTGTGGCGCCATCCCGATCGGTACGATCCGGCGGCGGGGACGCTGCGGACATTCCTGATGGTGCAGGCCCGGCACCGGGCGGTGGACGTGGTGCGGATACCGGTACTACGTGGCCTGGACGTGCAGGGCCTGGTAGGTCACCTGATCGGCGTCGAGGACGACGTGCACCGCTGCCTGGCCGGCGACCCGGAGGTGGCCGCGGCGAGCCACGTCGAGTCGACCCAGCCTGCGGCAGCCCGCCAGGCCGGGCGCCCTGCTGCCCGGACCCGCGCCGACTGGCGCCGCGCGGCCGACCGCACCCTGGACCTCGTCCACGCCGCCGGTGACCCGTGCGGCGAGGTCGCGGTGCACGGCATGCGGCTGCCGCTGGGCGCGCTGCTGGTGGCCCGGGCGTTCGAGCTGTGGACACACGACAATGACATCCGCCGGGCGGCCGGGCTGCCCGCGTCGGTGCCGGACCCGCCGACCCTTGCCGTGATGACCAGGCTTGTCGCCCGGCTGCTCCCGCACGCCGCGGCCCGCACCGGCCTGCACGAACCCCTCACCGTGCATCTGGTGCTGACCGGACCCGGCGGCGGCACCTGGGACATCGCCCTCGGCGCGGGGCCGCCAGATCCCGTCTCCATCCGCATCGTCGCCGACGCGACCGGGTTCTGCCGGCTGGTCGCCAACCGGGTCGCTCCCGCCGACCTCGACCCGCACGTCACCGGGGATCCCGGACGGGCCGCCGGGGTGCTGGCCGCGGCGTCTGCCCTGGCGCTTGACTAGACCGCTCCGGCCCACATCACCGCCCCGGCCACGTGTCCGCCTCATGTCGTTCATGCAGGGGCCGACCTGTACGTGCTGGAGGGCATCGCAAGCGGGACGAGTCTCGGCACCGCCACGTTACGATTGGCGCATCTCCAGGGCCGATGATCCTCCGCGCCGGGGAGGTGCGCTTGCCGCCGCTTCCCGCCTGGGCCCGTGGCTGCGCGAGGTGGCGCGTGTGGATCGTTCGCGCCTGGCTGTCGCTGCCGCGGTCCCTAGCGCAGCCGGTTACTCGGTCCCGCTCGTTGCCGGGCTCGCGGCCGGTCACGTCGCGGACGGCGTCGCGGCATCGGCGGGGGCGCTGATCGTCGGCTTCGCTAACCTCGGCGGTCGTTACCGGGTCCGGTCGGCGACGCTGCTGGCCGCGACCCTGGCGGCTGGCGTCGCCGCGCTGGTGGGCGGTCTGGCCGGGCCGAGCGGTCCGGCCACGGTGGTGCTGATGAGCCTGTGGGGGTTCGCCGGCGGGCTGCTGGTGTCACTCGGGACGCGGGCCGCGTTCGTCGGGATGCTGTCCACATGGACGCTACTGCTGGCCGGTGACCTGAACCTGCATGGCAAGGCGGTGCTGCATGAGGCATGGCTGATCACGGCGGGCGGACTCGTTCAAACGGTGATCGCGATTGCCGCGTGGCCACTGCGCCCGTTCGCGGCCGAGCGCCGCGCTGTAGCGGACGCGTACCGTGCGCTTGCAGCTTGCGCACGCGCGCCGGGCGCAGTTGCGTTTCAGGGCACCGCCGCTGCGCTTGCGGCGGCGGCGGAGACGGTCGGCGGGGATCCTGCGCTGCCCGGCGAGCGCGGAACGCTGAGCGCGCTGGTCGAACAGGGCGAATGGGTCCGGCTGGAACTGGCGGCGTTGGCCCGCTCGGCCGTGCCCGACGCCGAGCCGGCCTTGGGTGCGGCAGCCAGCGCGCTGGATGCCATCGCAGCGAGTGGCGATCCGGCGGCTTCGCTGACCGATCTGACGCGCAGCGCGGGGGCGATCGAGGATGCCGTGGCGCGCCGGCGGGCGGCAAGCCTGGTCGCGTGGATCTCGGCCGCCGCCCGGGAGAGCCGGGCCGGAGCGCATGGCCCGGCGCCGCGTCCGCATCCGCTTGACGCGTTGCGGGCCGAGTTCACGTTGCGCTCCAGCGCGTTCCGTCACGCAGTGCGGCTGTCGGCGGCGCTGATCGCCGCCGGGGTGGCGTACCGGGGCCTATCGCTCGGCTCGGGCTACTGGGTCCCGCTCACGGTCCTGTTCGTGCTCAAGCCCGACTACGGCACCACGATGACGCGCGGGATCGGACGGGCCGCGGGAACGATGGCCGGGGTCACCATCGCCTGGGCGATCGTCACGCTGTTCTCGCCCGCCGACGGCACGATCGTGGTCCTGCTCGCACTCCTGGCCTGCGTCGCGTACGCGCTGTTCCCCGCCAACTACGCGTTGTTCTCGGTCGTCCTGACCGTGCTGATCGCGCTGCTGGCCGAGTTCAGCGGCGGCTCGCCGGTCGGCGCGCTCGCCGACCGGATTGTCGACACCGCCGTCGGCACCGTCATTGCGCTCGCCGCCATAACGCTGTGGCCCACGCGCGAGGCACCGCAGACGCTAAAGTGCCTGGCCTGGTACGTCACGGCCGAGGGCCGGTGGCTCGACGCGATCCTGACCGCCTACGCGGGCGGCGATGACCGGCAGTCTGTGCGATCGACACGGCTGGCTGCCCGCCGCGCGCGCACACAGGCCTGGGACGCGGTCAGGCGCGCCTCGGCCGAGCCGCCCCGCCGGCGTCCCGACGACCGGCCCTTGCGCGGTCTGCTGGCCGCCATGGACCAGATCAGCGAGTGCGCGCTGGCGCTCGCCGCGGCCGTGCATGACGGCGCACGCGCGCCACACGAGGCGCTCGCTCCGTACCGCGCCGCCCTGGATGGCAGCTTCGCCGAGACCGCCTCCTGGCTGCACGGTGGCGCCCGGCCAACGCCCGCGCCGCCACGTGACCAGGCGCCTGCCGCCGCCGGGCACGATCCGGCGCTCGCGGCGGTCGCGGCCGAGACGGACAGTGTGCTGGCCGCACTGGAGGCGGCTCGAGCAGAGATGACACATCCGGACGACGGCCGGTAACCGCAGCTCCGGCAGCCATTGCCCGACCGAGCACTTCCAGCGCGCGCGTCGCGGGTCGAAGCCATCCTGCGCGAAGCCGACCTCGAGCGTTCCGGTCAGAACCGGGCCCGCGGCTGGACCGGCAGCGGCTGATGGCAGTACCCGCACTGCGGCTCCAGGTCCATCGAGGCCTTCGCCTTGTTGACCGCCGCCCCGCAGGCCGGGCAGTGAGCAGGCACCACCCAGGGCGGCCCGGTGACCGAGTCGTCGTCCGCAGGCTCGTCCTCGAGCATCCGCTCCTTGAGCGCCTCCATCTTGGCGTTCTGCGCCTTCCAGCTGTTGCGCCCGTCGGTCATGTCGAACTTGGCCTTACCCGAGGCCGGGTCGAACAGGAACCCCCGCACGTCGCCCTTGGACGGCTGGAACACGTCGTCCCAGATCCGGTCGTGCGGGCTCAGGTGCACCTCGGCCATGACCGGCTCGCGGCCCTTGGGGTGCAGCCGGACGTCGAAGATCTTCGCATGCGGCGGGTTCTGGTGGGTGTGCAGCAACCGGATGTCCACGACGTGCCCGGTAACCTTCTCCCAGTCCCGGTGGCCGAACAACGACTGCCCCGCGTGCCCGTCGCCCGCGTCCTCATGCCGATGGAACATCCCGCCGCCTCCCGCTCCCTTGTGCCCCAAGCCATGCCGCCAGCACCATCGTGGCCGGCCAGCACTACCGGCACGACCAGTTCCAGCTTTCGGGTGGATGGGACCTGCGCCACCCAAGGCCATGGGACAAGATGACCGCCGTCACCACGACTCGCAATTTAACCTGGCCTGGTGCCGCGGCGAGTCCCGCGGCGGGCGGGGAACTCGCCGTCGCCACGGAGACGCCGTGCTGGCCGGATTCGCGCACCTATCTGGCGACTCTGCTGTGACGTGCCTCGATGTCGCGGGCGCGGTCCAGGTTCTGCCGGGCTTCGGAGTGCAGGCCGTTTCGCTGTTGCAGTCCGGCGAGGTTGCGGAGGTCGCTGACGGCTTCGGCGGTTTCCGCGCCGTAGCGGTCATTGATGGTGATGGCTCTGGTGAGCGTTTCCATGGCCTGTGCGTCCCGGTTCGCCGCCGCCAGGGTGCTAGCTGCCCGGCGCAGGTATCCGGTCAGCCGGATGTCCCCGGGCCCGAACGCTTCCTCCGCCCTCGCCACCATCTGTTCGCAATAGGAGACCGCGGCTGCCGTGTCACCCGCCGCCGCGGCCTCGTCGGCGAGCCTGCCCAGCTCAGCTAGTGACGGCTGATCAGGTTCATCGCCTGACCCGTGCCGGACCTGCGCGGCCCAGGACGCGATGTTGTCCCGGGTGGTCAGGGTGCTGGGGTGGCCGGGGCCGAGGACTCGTTCCTGGTCGGGCAGCAGCGCGGTGAACAGGCGCAGCGCCCCGGCCGCATCCCCGCACCTGCCAGTCCAGGCCGCGATGTTGCCCCTGGTGGCCAGAGTGTCGGGGTGGTCGGGGCCCAGGACCCGTTCCCGGTCGGGTAGCAGCGCGGTGAACAGGCGCAGCGCCCCGGCCGCATCCCCGCACTCGCCAGTCCAGGACGCGATGTTGTTCCGGGTGATCAGGGTGTTGGGGTGGTCGGGGCCGAGGACCCGTTCCCGGTCGGGCAGCAGCGCGGTCGCCAGGCGCAGCGCCCCGGCCGCATCCCCGCACTTGCCAGTCGAGGCCGCGATGTTGTTCCGGGTGGTCAGGGTGTTGGGGTGGTCGGGGCCCAGGAGTCGTTCCTGGTCGGGCAGCAGCGCGGTCGCCAGGCGCAGCGCCCCGGCCGCATCCCCCCACTCGCCAGTCCAGAACGCGATGTTGGCCCTGGTGGTCAGGGTGTCGGGGTGGTCGGGGTGCTGAAGGCGCTGGCGGAGAGGGAGCTCATGGTGCCCGTGACCGAGGGCCTGCCGGTAGATTCCCAAGTCGCTGTAGGCGGCGGCGAGGGCGGCGTGGAGGCGGAGCTGGTCGTCATCAGCGGCGGCGGGGGTGGCTTCGAGCTCGGCCTGGAGCAGGATGATCTGCAGCCGGATATCGGCGTGCGGCCCGTCCACCGCGCGCAGGACAGCCTGGGCGGGTTTCTCGCGGCTGGCGGTGCTGCTGCTGAGCATGGGGGCCAGCAGCCGCTGGGTGATGGCGGGGCGCCCGGCCCGCCCGGCGGCGAAGGCGAGCAGGAGCCGCCACTGGTCACCCGCCTCACCCAGGCCGGCGCGGGCCTCCAGCTCGCCGGTGACCTGCCCGGCCAGGGCCAGGGCCTGCTCACGGTTCCCGTCCCGGCCCAGCAGGTCAGCCGCGGCCCAGACCCGTGCTTCCAGCCCGATCGCCGCCCCCGCGGCAAGGGCCAGGCCGATGGCTTCCTCGGCCAGCGGGTCCCCGTGGCCGGCCGCGGGCCGGGTCCGGGCCAGGCGCAGGTAGGCCATCAGCAGTCCCTGCCGCCCGGCGCCAGCGGTCGGCGTCTCAGCCAGCGCCTCCCTGGCGACCTGCCAGGCGGCTTCGTGGTCGCCTAGTGTCTCCAGGCCGCGGATCAGCGTGCGCTGGATCTGCGGGAGCTGGTCCCGCAGGGCCGGGTCCAGGTCAGCGCGGACGCGGTGCACGGCCTGCCGCGCCACCACCCGGTCCGCCAGCCCAGCCCCGGAATCGGCCGCGACCTCCCCGGTAGCGGCCAGGACCGCCCCGGCCAGCCCGGCGCGCTGGCGCGGCGAGAACGCGGCGGCCTGCTCGGCGCAGCGCGGGGACGCCGGGTCGGCCAGGCAGGCCAGCGGCCCGGCCCGCCGCACATGAACGTCCCCCTCCAGGTGTTCAGCGCCCAGCACCCGCAGGCACGCGTCCGCCTGTCTTCCGTGCAGCGTCCCGCCCGCCCAGGCCAGGACCGCCACCTCCCGCGACGGCACCGCCCGCTGCAGGACCGCGCCGATCACCGCGTCCGCCGCCGCCAGCGCCTCACCGGCCCCGGTACCGGGCCCCAGCCCGGCCACCATGTCCGCGGCCGCGACCGCGAAGACCTCCCCGAACGTGGCCGTCCGCCGGGCGATCCGCTCAGCCGCCTGAGCGGGCAGGCCCGGCAGCAGCTCACGCGCCAGCTCCATCCGGGCGGCGTAATCCATCTTCGGGTCCGCGCTGACCTTGCGGACCCTTCCGGCCAGGTCATACCCGGCATCCTTGACAAGGCCGGTCACCAGCGCACTGTCCGGGCTGGCGGCGGCCACCACCAGGACCCGCCCGTCATACCGCCCGGCCAGGCCGCTGATCACGGCCCGGGCCAGGCCGGCCTCCAGCCGGTCGGCGTCATCGATGACCACCATCACCGGGACCTTCACCGAGACCGCCGCCACCGCCCTGGCCGCGCGGGCCACCGCGCCCGCCTCACCGGCCGGGCCGTCATCCCGCACCCGGCCCGCCGCGCCCAGCAACCGCGACAGCATCGTGACTGACACCGCGACCGCAAGCCCCGGCACGAACCACGCGCCGGCTTCCAGGCCCAGTGCGGCCTTGCCTGCTGCCGTGTCCAGGTCCAGCAGCTCAGCAGCCCGCGACGGCGGCGCGATCCCCGCCAGGACCTCCCGCAACGCGGCCGCCTGCACCGCCCGGCCCCCAGGCAGGTTCCCGTCAATCCCGGCGACCACCGTAACCGGCCCATCCGCGTCACCGGCCAGGTCCCGGAACCGGGCCAGGACCGCCGAGCGCCCCCACCCCGCCGGCACGGCGAGCAGCACCACGCGGGACCCGATCCCGCGCTCGCGCACGTCCTCGCGCCACTCCTCGAACTCCTCCAGGACCTCCGCCTGGCGCCGCGACATTAAGACCATGGCCCAAGCCTACGATTCACGCCCTTCAACCGCCTCCGCTCATCACCCGCGCATGCGCCGGCAAGCTGCTACATTCCCGATCCGCAGCCGGGCAGCAGGCAACTGTCTGCCGGCCCGGTGCCTGTGCGGCACCGGCCATGCGCTACGTCAAGCACCCCTGGTAGATCGTCCGGCGCGGTGTTAGCATGCGCGGATGGCAAGACGGGCGCGCGACCCCCGGCCAGCTGGCGCTGCGGGTACGGTGGCCGAGCAGCTGGCTGAAGGGCTCGCGGGCACAGGCGGGCCACTCCGTCAGCATGTCGCCGAGGGGCTGCGCGATCTGGGCGCCGTGGACCTGGCGGTCTACTCCGCGGTCGCCGACACGCCCACCCCGTCCCTCGACGAGCCGCTACGCCGGCTCTCCAACGCCGCCAATAACTCCGGCCTTTGGTTCGCCATAGCGGCCGCGCTCGCCCTGGCGGGCGGCGGCGCCGGGCGCCGGGCCGCGCTGCGCGGGACGCTGGCCATCGGCGCCACGTCCGCGCTGGTGAACCTGGCGGTCAAGTCCATCTGGG
>JBKQQQ010000390.1:0-3490 GCA_052144275.1 Streptosporangiaceae bacterium | reverse complement strand
GCCGGGATATGTCCGGGGCGCTGAGCGTGGCGCCGCGGGCGCGCGGCAGCCGGGCCAGGCGCTCCTCGGCCTGCTTGGCGACCAGCGCCGGGTCGGCGCCGACGGCGCGGAGCAGCGGGGTGGTGGTGCCGTCCGCCTGCTCCACCAGTGCCAGGAGCAGGTGCAGGGGGTCGACCTGCGGGCTGCCGTCCGCCGCTGCGCCGCGTATCGCGGTGGACAGCGCGTCCTGGCTCTTGTGGGTTAGCTTGTCATCCATCTACTTATCTCCTCTGGGCTGCCCAGCCTCACCGGACTGCCCAGTCATTGGTTCCCAGACCGCCACCCGGGCGCTTCGTACGGGTACGAGCCCGGGCGGGGTGTCACTGCGCGCGCGGCGCAGCTCGGCCAGCCGGGCCGCCACAGCGCGGGTGGATTCAAGCTCCATCCGCAGCTGGGCGAGCTCGGCGTGCAGTTCGGCGACGAGCCTGCGGGCCTGCTCGAGTTCCCGGTGCTGGTCAAGGATCAGCTTGATGCCGGAGAGGTTCACGCCCTCTTCCTGCGACAGCCGCTGGATCTCGCGCAGCGCCAGGATGTCCCGCATCGAGTAGCGCCGCCCCCGGCCCTGGCTGCGGCCTGGTGATACCAGGCCGAGCCGGTCGTAGGCGCGGAGCGTCTGCGGGTGCATGCCGGAGAGCTGGGCGGCCACGGAGATGACATAAACGGGCAAGTCGTCAGACAGCTCGTAGGGGTTACTCATGTCGTCTCCTCCTCTCAGGCCTCTTTCGCCCGCTCAAGGAGTTCCTCACGCGGGTCCTGGCCTGCCGTGGCCTCGCGTAGCTCTTCGATGGCACTGCGGGCCTTGCTGTTCAGGTTCTGCGGCACCATCACATCGACGGTGACCAGCATGTTGCCGGCCGTCCCGTCCTTCCGGCGCACTCCCTTGCCGCGGACCATGAAGGTCCGCCCGTTCGGGGTGCCCGGCGGGATCCGGACGGTGACCGGAGCGCCCCGGTGCGAGGGCACCTTGACCTCCGCGCCGAGGGTCAGCTCGGCGAACGTCACCGGCACGGTGACGGTCAGGTTGGCCCCGGACCGCCCGAACACCGGGTGCGGCTTCACGTGCACCCGGACGTACAGGTCGCCGGCCGGGCCGCCGCGCTCGCCTGGAGCGCCCTTGCCCGGCAGCTTGATCCGCTGGCCGTCCGCGACCCCGGCCGGGATGCGGGCCTGGATGGTGCGGGAACTCATCGCCCGGCCGCTACCCGAACACTCCGGGCAGGGGTCGTCCACCACCAGGCCGCGTCCGCGGCACTCCTTGCAGGGCTCGGAGATACCGAACGAGCCGAGGTTCCGGTTCGACTGACCGGTTCCCTGGCAGGACGGGCACATCCTCGGGACGGTGCCTGCCTTGGCGCCGGTGCCGTGGCAGGTCGGGCAGGGGCCCTCCCCGGTCAGCCGCAGCGCCACCGTGGTCCCGTCGAACGCGTCGCCGAAGCTCAGCGTCGTCTCGGTCTCGACGTCGGCGCCCCGGCGTGGCCTGTTCTGCGCGGTGGTGCGGCCGCCGCCGCCGAACACGCCGCCGAACAGGTCGCCTAGGCGGCCACCCGCGTCCCCGGCGCCACTGAAGATGTCGCCGAGGTCGAAGCCGCCGAAGCCGCCGCCCTGTCCGGGCCGCTGCCCGGTCGGCACCCGGAAACCGCCGCCGAACAAGGAGCGCGCCTCGTCGTATTCCTTGCGCCGCTTCTCGTCGGACAGCACCGAATACGCCTCGGAGATCTCCTTGAACCGCTCCTCGGCTGAGGCGTCGCCCTTGTTCGCGTCGGGGTGGTACTTGCGGGCCAGCTTGCGGTACGCCGCCTTGATCTCGGCAGGCTTGGCGGTCTTGGCGACCCCCAGGGCCTTGTAGTAATCCTTCTCGAGGAAGTCCTTTGTGCTCATTATCTGTCTCCGCTCGCCCTATCCTCCCGCTCGCCTCCGGAGCGCTTTGAGGTGCCGCCTTCCCTCGTCGCTCGTTCCTCGCTCCTCAGTCCAGGCAGCACCGCGCTCCTTTGGCTCGCGGGGGCGGTCCCGGCGGCTTGCTCCGCCTGCCGCTGGGGATCAGTTATCTTCCCCGGCATCGGGCCACTCGGCTTCGTTGCTGCTGCCGTCAGGGCCAGTCGCCGGCTCGGCGACGGCGACCCGGGCGGGTCGCAGGATCCTCTCCCCGACCTTGTAGCCGGGCTGCAGGATCTCGACGCACGTGTCCTCGGCGACGTCGGATGAATAGGAATGGGTCAGTGCCTCATGGATCTTCGGGTCGAACGGGTCGCCCTTCTCTCCGTAGGTCACCAGGCCGAGCCGGCCGAGTGCCGCCTGCAGTGAGTCGGCGACCGACTTGAAGCCTCCGGACAGCTCCCCGTGTTCTCGCGCCTGGTCGATGGCGTCGAGCACGGGCAGCAGCCCGGCCAGCGAGCCGGCCACGGCCTGCTCGCGCACGGCGGCCCGGTCCCGGTCGACGCGCTTGCGGTAGTTGGCGTACTCGGCCTGCAGCCGCTGCAGGTCCGCGGTTCGCTCCGTGAGCTGCGCCGCCAAGTCCGCGGCCTGCGTGCCGCCCTTGACTGCCTGCGCTGTAACCATCTCTGGGACCTCTTCGGCGGACTCCGTTATTTCCTCGGAGTCCTGGTTGTCACGGGATCCGGTGGGTTCGGACGACCCGGCGGGCTCGGCAGGCTCGGCGGGCTCGGGGGCCTCGTCCGCGGGAGCCGGCCGGCCGGCACCTGAAGTGCCGGCCGGCTTTGATGCCGCGTGCTTCCCCCGAACCTGACCGGTTACCGGGTCGATGCGCCGGTGGTCGTGAACGACCGGACCGGAGCCCGTCTCCTCGGATGCTGGCATCAGGCCGCTCCGCCCTCGCGAGTCTCACCCTCGTCGACGATCTCGGCCTCGACGACCTCATCGTCGTCCGCGGGCGCCTGCGTGCTGCCGTCGGCCGAACCAGACTGCGCGCTGGCCTGCTGGGCCTGAGCCTGCTGGTAGATGGCGGTACCCATCTTCTGGCTGACCTGCGCGGCGTGCTCGCTGGCCGACTTGATGGCGTCGGTGTCGTTGCTCTCCAGCGCCTTCTTCACCTCGGCCAGCGCCTCGCGCACCTCGGACTTGATGTCCTCGGGCACCTTGTCCTCGTTCTCGCCGAGGAACTTCTCGGTCTGGTACACCAGCGAGTCGGCCTGGTTGCGGACCTCGGCCTCCTCGCGGCGCTTGCGGTCCTCCTCGGCGTACTGCTCGGCGTCGCGGACCATCTTCTCGATGTCGTCCTTGGGCAGCGCGGACCCGCCGGTGATCTGCACCGACTGCTGCTTGCCCGTGCCCAGGTCCTTGGCGGACACGTTCACGATGCCGTTGGCGTCGATGTCGAAGGTGACCTCGATCTGCGGCACGCCGCGGGGCGCGGGCGCGATCCCGGCCAGCTCGAACATGCCGAGCTTCTTGTTGTACGCGGCGATCTCGCGCTCGCCCTGGAAGACCTGGATCT
>JBKQQQ010000389.1:0-3154 GCA_052144275.1 Streptosporangiaceae bacterium | reverse complement strand
TGGTCGTCACCGAGGAGCCTGCGGCGGTCGGCCAGGACCTCGCGGCTCAGCTGCTCGGCTTCGGCGTAGCGGCGCTGCTGGCCCAGCATCCTGGCCACGTCCTGGCGGGCGGTGAGGGTGTCAGGGTGGCCGGGGCCCAAGATGCGCTGCCGGTCGGCGAGGATGTCGCGGTACTGCTGCTCGGCGTCGGCGTAGCGGCCCCGCAGCTCGGTCAGCCAGGCCAGGGTGCCGCGGGTGGTGAGGGTGTCGGGATGGTCTTCGCCCAGGACGCGGCGGCGGTCGGCCAGGACCCCGCGGCACAGCTCGTCGGCTTCGGCCGGCTTGCCGCGCAGGCCGGTCAGCCAGGCCAGGGTTTCGCGGGCGGCCAGGGTTTCGGGGTGGTCGTCGCCCAGGACGTTCCGGCGGCCGCCGAGGACACCGTTGACGATGTCGATGGCCTCGGTGTAGCGGCCCTGGCGGCCGATCAGCCAGCCGAGCCGGTGCTCGGTGGACAGCGTGTCGGGGTGCTCGGCGCCCAGGGTGCGGCGCCGGGCCGCGAGCACCTGCCGGAACATCGGCTCCGCGTCGGCGTAACGGCCCTGCAGCCCGAGCATCCGGGCCAGCCGGTGCCGGGTGGACAGGTTGTCGGGGTGGTCCTCGCCGAGCAGCCTGCGCCGGTCCGCCAGGACCTGGTGGCACAGCTCTTCCGCCTCGCCGTAGCGGCCCCGCTGGCCGATGATCCGGGCCAGCCGGTGCCGGGTGGCCAGGGTGTCCGGGTGGTCATCCCCCAGGATCCTTCGCCGGTCGGCCAGGACCTGGCGGTACATCTGCTCCGCCTCGGCGTAACGGCCGACCTTCCCGGCCAGCCGGGCCAGGTGCTGGCGGCTGGCCAGGCAGTCGGGGTGATCCGGGCCGAGCACCCGGCGCTGGGAGTCGAGGACCTGACGGCCCATCTCCTCGGCCTCGCGGTAGCGGCCCTGCAGGCCGATCATCCGGGCCAGGTTGTACCGGGCCGCGAGGGTTTCCCGGTGGTCGGGTCCGCGGAGCCGGTCGTCGTCGGCGAGCAGCTGACGGTACAGCTGCTCGGCTTCGCCGTAGCGGCCCTGCACGCCCAGCGCGGCGGCTAGGTCGTGCCGGGTGGCCAGGGTGTCGAGGTGGTCCTCGCCCTGGACCCGGAGCCGGTCGGCGAGCAGGTCACGGTAGAGCGTCTCGGCGTCACCGCTGCGGCCCTGGCGGACCAGGGTCCGCGCGAGGTAGCCGCGCGCGGTCAGCGCGGCCGGGTCGTCGCGGCTCAGGAAGGTGGCGGCCGCGACGCTGGCCTGCGCGAGCTTCTCGGCCGCGGCCAGCCGCCCGGCGCCGAGCAGGGCCTCGGTGCCGACCGCGCTGACGGCCAGCAGCCGGGCCAGCACCGCGGGGTCCAGGTCGTCGGCGAGCAGGTCGATGGCGGCGTTCACGTGCGGCCTGAGCAGCCGCCAGGTCGGCCAGTCGCCGGGCCGGGCCGGATCGAGCCCGGCCGTGGCCGCCTCGAGCAGCGCCACCGCGGCCTGTTGCACGGCCGCGTGCTCGGCATCGGCACTGGCCGCCAGCCGGATGCGGTTCGCGTCGGCGACCACCGGGTGCACCGTGACGGCGTTCAGGCCCGCCGGGCTGCCGCCGCTGGCGATCTCGATCAGCCCGGTACGCGAGAGACCCTGCAGGCCGGCGCGTAGCCCACGCCGTTCGGCCCCATTGTCTTTTCCTGCCGGGGAGACGGTCCGGTCGGCGAGCAGCGCCGCGAGCGGCGGCAGTTGCAGCAGCCAGGCGGGGATGGGGGTGGCCGGCGCGAAGCAGGACAGCACCAGCAGCAGCGGGCGGGCCTGCGGCCTGCCCTCGGCCGCGAGCGCGTCGAGCGACAGGTCCCAGGTGCGCTGGACGGTCGCGTGGATGTCCGCGCCCTGTTCCTCGATATCCATCAGCGCCGCGGGCAGCTCAACGCCGTCCAGCGCCTGGCGGTAGCCCGCGAAGGTGGACCAGTGCGCGAACGGCGACCCCAGGTAGGCGCCCGCCAGGTGCAGCGCGAGCGGCAGGCCGCCGAGGCGACGGGACAGCTCCCGCGCCTCGTGGCCGCCGGGATCGGCCACCTCAGACGCCAGGTCCCGCAGCACCTCCGCGCCGGCCTCGTCGTCCAGCGGCTTGAGCTCGCGCAGCGTGACCCTGGTGCCCCAGACCTGCGGATCCCGGATCCGGGTGGTCACGATCACCATCCCGGCTGGGTCGGCTCGCAGCCAGCCCGTGCCGTCGGCCGGCGTGGTCGCGTCGGCGCCCGCCAGCACCGCGGGGTTGTCCGCGCCGTCGAAGACCAGCAGCCACCGCCGGCCCGCGACGTGGTCGCCGTTCAGGAACTCCCAGGCCCGGGCGGGGGCGGTCCGCGCGCCCTCGCGCACCGGCACGGTCACCGATTCCGGCGCGCCGAGTTCGCGCAGGACCTCGAGCATCCCGCTGGTCAGCCGTGCCGTGTCCGCCGCGTGCACCCACCACACGCGGTAGCCGCGCTGCCTGGCCATCCGGGCCGCGGTCAGCGCTACGGTGGATTTGCCCAGACCGCCCATGCCGGCGATCACGAACGCGCGGCTGGCCCGCCACGGGTAGGGCCGCAGCGCCCGGCGCAGCTCGCCGATCAGCCCATCGCGGCCGCGCACCTCCGGCGGGAGCTTGCCGAGCGGCGGCGCCACCGGCAGCGGTCCCGGCGCCTGGACGCTGGCCCGGGCGTCGGCGGCCGCCAGCGGCGGGGAAGCCAGCGTGAGGTCCGGCAGCGGCAGGCCCACGCGCCCGGCCAGGTGCACCCACGCCGACACGTGCGACTCCTTGACCTGGCACTCCATATGCTCGAAGGCCGCGGGATCCACCCGCCCGTCGCAGTTGCGCACCACGTGGTCATAGACGTAATCCGACGCCGCGAAGACCAGGTCGGCCTGCTCGGCGGCGAGCCTGGCCTTGATTACCGGAGCGTCGACGATGCGGGCGGCGCTGATCACGGTCGGTCCGGTGAGCCCCTCGGCATCCTTCCCGACCGGGCCGACGTGCAACGCGACCCGCAACTGGATCCGCACCACCTCGCTGGCCCGGCGGTTGTACTGCCGCAGCCGGTCCGCCAGTTCCGCGATCAGCGGGTCGACCACGCGATGCGTGGAGATCG
>JBKQQQ010000388.1:0-2687 GCA_052144275.1 Streptosporangiaceae bacterium | reverse complement strand
CCCGTCCTGGCGCCCCGCCAGGACGGCGCGTGGGGCAACGCGTCCACTGCCGGGTATGCGATCGCGGCCGCCGCCGCCGCGCTGGCCGCGACGGCGATCATGCACCTGCTCCTGATCGCCACGCCGCGGCCCCAGATGTTCTTCACCTGGATCATCGGACTGGCGACAGTGATCACGGTTGTATACCCGTTCAGCACCACGGCCCCGCTGTCCCAGAAGGCGGCCACCGCCGTCATCAACCTGGTGCTCGGCGCCGCCATCGGGTCGCTGATCAACGGGACCGCCGCGCGGGTGATACGGCGAGGAGCGGTCACTGGCGGCTACCAGCCCAGCTACCCGTCATCGACACCGGGGAACTGAGCCGCCGAGGTGGGACGCGGAGACCCCTGCTCATGGAGGCGGCCGATCGTAGAAGGATGACCGGGTATGCCTGAGGACGGCCAGCGCGAACCGGGTAGCGGCGGCACGGCTCATTGCGGGCGGCCGGGAGCGGGACAGGCGCGGCAGAACGCTGGCGGGGAGAGTCCGTCGGGCGACGGTCAGGACCATGTTGGTACGCCGCGGCCCGACGCGCTGATTCCGGCGCTTGACGAGGGGCAGCGCGCCGCCCTGCGCGAGATCGGGCGCGAGTGGGACCGGGTGTCCGCTGACCCGCAAGTGTGGCGGCAGGCGCTGCCGGTCGACCCGGCCCTGGGCGAGTACCCTGAGGCCAGCGAGGTCCGCCCGGGCCTGTTCACCCGGTTCGTGCCCGTCGCGGGACAAGACGGGCAGCTGCCGCCGATCCAGACTACGAGCGTTTCCGAGACGCCGCTCACGCCGCTGGGCCGGGCCGGCCAGGCACTGAAGCGGCTGGTCTTCGGCCCACCGCTGGACGCCAGCGCGATCGCGGTGGAGCGGATGCGCAAGCTCGTGGCGCTACCCGTGCTGTCGGCGGACGCGCTGTCCTCGGTCGCCTACGGGCCCCAGGCGATGCTGGCCGTCCTCGTCCTGGCCGGCCTGCCCGGCTTGTCGTACTCGCTGCCCGTCGGCGCGGCGATCGTGTTCCTGATGCTGGCGGTCGGGGTCTCCTACCGGCAGACGATCCGGGCCTACCCGCAAGGCGGCGGGTCCTACATCGTCGCGAGCGAGGAGCTCGGCCGCGTCCCCGGCCTGATGGCCGCCGCAGGCCTGCTAATCGACTACATCATGACCGTCGCAGTCTCGATCGCCTCCGGCGTGGCGGCCATCACCTCGGCGTACCCGTCGATGCAGCCAGCGACCGTATGGATCGGCGTTGGCGTGATCGTGATCCTG
Source organism: Streptosporangiaceae bacterium (assembly GCA_052144275.1). Lineage (GTDB taxonomy): Bacteria > Actinomycetota > Actinomycetes > Streptosporangiales > Streptosporangiaceae > Palsa-504. The sequence continues at coordinate 1,394 of JBKQQQ010000388.1, read as the reverse complement.
CTGGCCGGGAACCTGCGAGGGGTACGTCAGGCGGGAGCTATGTTCGCCCTACCGACTTACGCCTTCATCGCGGCAATCGCTGCCCTGGTGGTCGCGGGGCTGGCGCAAGCCGCAGGCCGTGGGTTCCACCCCGTCCCGGTTCGCCACCTCGCCATCGTGCAGGCCGTTACCGTGCTGCTGGTGCTGCGCGCGTTCGCGGCCGGCTCCACGGCCATGACCGGCATCGAGGCCATCTCCAACGCCGTACCGGCGTTCAAGCCGGTGGAGTGGCGCAACGCCCGGATCACGCTGAGCTGGATGATCGGGCTGCTCATCGGGATGTTCGCCGGCGTCCTGGTGATCACCCGGCTCGCCGGGATCGTGCCTGTGGCCAGCCAGACCATGCTGTCCCAGCTGGCCCACCTCAGCTTCGGCGACGGCCCGGTGTACGTGTACATCCAGGCCGCCACCGCGGCGGTGCTGCTGCTGGCGGCCAACACCTCGTACAACGACTTCCCTCGGGTGCTGTTCCTGATGGCCCGCGACCGGCAGGCGCCGCGCTCATTCCTGCGCATCGGCGACCGCCTCACCTTCCGCAACGGCATCCTGCTGCTGTCGGTCACCTCAGCTGCTATCTACATCGTATTCCGCGGCAACACCGAATCCCTGCTACCTCTTTACGCGGTCGGGGTCTTCCTCGCGTTCACCCTGTCGCAGACCGGCATGATCATGCACTGGCGGCGCCACCGCGACCAGCCGCACTGGCGCCGCAGCCTGGTCTTCAACGCCACCGGCGCAGTGCTGTCGGGCATCGTGTTCGTCATCGAGGGCGTCACCAAGTTCACCGAAGGCGCCTGGGTCGCCATCGTCCTCATCGGAGCGATCACCGTGACCACGCTGCGCATCCGGCGGTACTACGTCCTGACCGGACAGCAGCTAGCCCTTCGCGCCGAGGACGCCGCCACCCCCGCCGCGCTGCCCGCGAAGGTCGCTCCGCAGCCACCTTCGAGCCGGCCCGCGCGCGGGCCCGAGGGCGCCGCCGCGCCCGGCTCCGAGGCCGAGGGCGCCGAGCAGCCCGGGCAGATCAACGCCCTCACCATCGTCCCGGTGGAGGTCATGGACCGGGCGGGCCTCCAGGCGCTAGCGTACGCTGCCGCACTCGGCCAGCCCGCGTTCGCGCTGCACATCAGCCCCACCGCCGAGGAGGCTGACCGGTTCCTTGGCTACTGGCGGGCATGGGGAGACCACCTGCCGCTCGAGGTCATCGTCTCGCCGCACCGCGCTGTGATCGCCCCGCTGGTCAACTACCTCTGGACCCTGCACGAGCAACGGCCGGACCTCATACTGACCGTCGCCGTCCCGGAGCTCGTGGACCGGCACTGGTGGCACCGCATCTTGCACGAGCACGTCGCCGA
>JBKQQQ010000387.1:0-8497 GCA_052144275.1 Streptosporangiaceae bacterium | reverse complement strand
GGGCGCCGGCCCAGATCCCGGCGGCGGTCAGCGCGGCCAGGTAGGCGACGTTGACGAGGGCCACGGGCGGGTCAAGGTGGCCGAGGCTGAGCATGCGGCACAGGTTGACGCCGTGCCACAGGGGGGTGACATAGGCGAGCAGGCGAAGCCAGCCGGGGAGCTGGGACAACGGGAAGAACGTGCCGGAGAACAGCATCAGCGGCATCATGCCGAACCTGAACATGTAGGCGAAGGAGTTCTCGCTCGTGACCGTGACCGCCCAGGCCGCGATCGGGGCGGCGAAGGCCAGCCCGGTGAGCGTCGCGGCGGGCCAGGCCAGCACCACCCAGGCGGACCTGGTCGCGCCGAACGCCCACATGAACACCGTGACCACGGCGGCGTTCATCGCGATCCGCATCGTCATGAACATCAGGTGGCCGCGGAAGATGTCACCCGGCCGCAGCGGCGAAGCCTGCGCCGCGATGTAGATCTTGTTCCACTTGACCGAGCCGAACACCGGGTAGCTCGCCTCGCCCATCGCCGTGTTCATCGCGCTGGTGGCCAGGATGGCCGGCGCCACGAAGGCCAGGTAGCTCACCCCGCCCAGGCTCGCTGTCCCGTGCCTGTCCACCAGCGAGCCGAGGCCGAACCCTATCGCGCCCAGGTAGAACAGCGGACCGAGCACGCTGGACCAGATGCTGGACCGCCAGATCCGCCGGTACACCGTCAGCCAGCACTGGAACGCGCGGAAGGAGAGCCCCCCCTGCTTGGGGGGCCAGGGGGGAACGGGGGGACGGGGAGTCCCCCCGTGCGGGGGGTCCCCGGGGGGTCGGCCCCCGGGGGCTAGCACAGCCGCCATCAGTCCTCCAGCCTCCGCCCGGTCAGCCGCAGGAACACATCCTCGAGGGTTCCGCGGCGGACTAGCGAGGTGAGCGGCTCGAGGCCGCTGGCGCGGACCGCCGCCAGGGCCGCGTCCCCGTCGGTGACGTAGAGGAGTATGCGGTCGGCAAGCACCTCGGCCCGTTCGGCCGGAAAATCTTTGAGCTTGTCCGCGGCCAAGTCGTGCAACTCGGGGTCGAAGCGCAGCTCGAGGACTTCCGGGGAGCAGTAACGCGTGATCAGGTCGCGGGGCGAGCCCTCGGCGGCGAACGTCCCGTGGTCCATGACCACCAGCCGGTCGCATAGCTGTTCCGCCTCGTCCATGTAGTGCGTGGTCAGGATCAGCGTGACGCCACGCTGCTTGAGCCGGAACAGCCGGTCCCACACCACGTGCCTGGCCTGCGGGTCCAGGCCGGTGGTGGGCTCGTCGAGGATGAGGATCTCCGGCTCGTTGATGAGCGAGCGGGCGATCGTCAGGCGGCGCTTCAGACCGCCGGACAGCGGGTCTACTTTGTCCCTGGCCCGGTCGGCGAGCTGCACGAATTCCAGCAGCGCCGCCGCTCGCTCCCTGATGACGCGGCGGGGCAGGCCGAAGTACCTGCCGTAAACCAGCAGGTTCTCGATGACGGTCAGCTCGACGTCGAGGGTGTCGTCCTGCGGCACCACGCCGAGCCGAGCCCGGATCGCCGAGCCGTCCCGCACCGGGTCGATGCCGAGGATGGTCAGTTCCCCGCTGGTCGGCGGGGAGACGCAGCCGATCATCCGCATCGTGGAGGACTTTCCCGCGCCATTCGGCCCGAGGAAGCCGAATGCCTCGCCCCGGTACAGGTCGAAATCGATCCCGTCCACCGCCGTGAAATCGCCAAACCGCTTGGTCAGGCCGCGCGCACGGACGAGCACTTCACTCCTGGACACCCGATTCACGGTACCTGGGGGGTATGACATTCTTCGAACGGTTTACCGCCTGCTACGCGCTGCCACCCTGAGGGCGCGGTAGGGTTCTGACCTATACGGGATGGACCGATCAAGGACGAAGCGAGTGGATCTCCTCCGCGATGTTTACGCCCGATTCAGGGTTCTGATACACGAGGTAGCCAAGTTCGGCGTAGTGGGCATCCTCGCGTTTCTCATCACGATCGTCGGCGCCAACGTGCTGCGTTCCGGGGCAGGACTCGGCCCGCTCACCTCGGTGACCATCGCCACCACCGTGGCCACCGTGTTCGCCTTCTTCGGCAACAAGCTCTGGGCGTTCCGGCACCGGACGGGCAGCCACCTGGGCCGGGAGTCTGTCCTGTTCTTTGTCTTCAACGGCATCGGGCTGCTCATCCAGCTCGCGTTCGTCGCGGCCATGCACTACGGGCTCGGCAGGACGGACACGCTCTCCTACAACGTGGCGAACATCATCGGCATCGGCGTGGCCACCATATTCCGGCTGTACTGCTACCGCCGCTGGGTCTTCGTGATGGCGGACGACACGCCGATGACGGAGCAACTGGAGCCAGAGACCTCCGGCACCTGATCACGCGCGGCCGCGGGGCTTACTGGCAGCCGCGGGGCTTACTGGCAGCCGCGGACGGCGGACAAGCCGAGGGGCGCGTTGAGCGCCGCGGTTTCCTGCGTGGTCGTCAGGTACCCCACTGCTGCCATCCGGCCGATGACGTGCACCAGCCGGGCCCGGGCCTGCCGCGGGTAGTCAAGCGGATCATCGTAGGTGGGCGCGTTTACCACGCCCGCCAGCATGGCCGCCTGTACCAGGGTCAGCCGATCCGGCGGCCGGCCGAAATAACCGCAGCTGGCAGCCTCAAGGCCGTAGTAAAGATGGCCGTAGTACGCGATCTCCGCGTACATGCGGAGAATCTCCGGCCTGCTGTACATCTGGTTGAGCTTGACGGCCATGGCCAGTTGCTCCAGGTCCTGCGTGAAGCCGCTGTGGCCGCCGGTGTACAGGTTCTTCGCCAGCTGCTGGTCGATGGTGCTGCCACCCTGGTCGGGGTGCCCGGTGACCCACGAGACCACCACCCGGGCCAGCGCGAGCGGGTCGACGCCGGGATCGGTGTAGAACCTGTGATCTTCGGTCGCCACCAGAGCCTGGGCGAAGTAAACCGGGACCGGCGGCCCGGGGTAGGCGATGTGGTGCTCCCGCGCCTGCGCCTGCGCCAGGGCGGTGGCCTGGCCCGCCGAGGGGGTGAGCACGAAGAGCAAGCCGACCGCAACGGCGAAGCCCACGACGACGGCGAGGATAATTTTCGCGATCCTGAAGACCATCCGGAACCGTCCGGAGACCGGGAGAGGCCGTGTCCTCCCCCCGGGCCCGAAGTTGTCGTCCGAGGAGGCTGCGCGGCGAGTCCCAAGTACTCTCAACTGCCCCCTCCGGGGTGACTGCGACGCGGTCGTCGATACTACTAACGAGCACGACACCCTCGCCATGCCCGGCACATCGTAACTTTCCGCTCCGGCGGGAATCACGCATCCGCGACGGCGCGGCGCCCCGGGGCTCCGGTGGGCTGGGCTTCGTTTCGAGCGGCGCCCTGGTTGCGCTATGCTGACCCATGCCGCCGAAGTAGACGGTATGCGCCGTAAGAAGCAACGCCTCGGCGCGGGCGGGACGTGGCCCAGCTTGGTTAAGGCGCCTGACTGGGGGTCAGGAGAGCCCGGGTTCAAATCCCGGCGTCCCGACAAATGAGCATTAGCGGTCGGCTAAAATGTCAGTACCGGGAGTTACGGTATTGACATGACTGGAGATTCACCGAAAAAACGCAGGTGGTCGGATACCGATCTCGTCAATGCGGTGGCGGCCTCTAGGTCGTGGCGCGGCGCCATGCGCGAACTCGAACTCTGCGTGACATCATCTGGATCTATCCAGATGGTTAAGCAGCGTGCGACCCTTCTCGGGCTTGATACCTCGCACTTCACCGGACAGCGTGAGTGGTCTGATGCCAAGCTGATACAAGCTGCTTCTCAAGCCCGTTCCTGGAGCGCACTGCTGGCCGCGATGGGAGTCAAGTCGACATCCCACGCATACCGGACCCGAGTCAAGGCACATGCTCTACGGCTGGGGCTTGATCTCAGCCACCTGGATGATAACGCTCAAGGAGTTAACCACCCGCCAAGCCCAAAGCCAGCGCTCAGAAACCTGCGAGACGCAGCAACAATGCTTGCGGCATCCTGGTTCTCACTATGCGGGTTCATCACGGCCATTCCTGTAGAGCCGACCATTTATGACCTGCTGGTGTCGATGCCGGACGGAATCAAACGGGTCCAGGTGAAGACGACCACGTACAACAGCAAGAATGGCTGGATGGTACAGGTAGGCAGACGACCTTATTCGCTCGGAAACAACGCCCGGCTTGTCCCGTACGACCCGGAGTTGATCGACCTGTTCTTTATCGTGGACGGTGACCTGTCTTTGTACCTCATCCCGAGCAAGGTCATCGCCGGCCGGGTAGGCCTTCTCTTGCGGACCTACGCGAAGTACATAGTGGGGAACGCAGCAGGACTTATGGCGCCGCGATCGGATGCCGCGTGACCGGGCTCAGCGGAGCGGCACCTCAATGGTTGCCGCCGGCCCCGGGTGCGGGGCCGACGGTTCTGAGGTGTTGACTTGTCGGTATGCCAGTTCAAGGAGAATACGAGCCGAGCGCACAGGCCTGGGTGCGCGATCAAGTGGAGCAGTACGAGAGTTCGGGCGGAACCCAGGGCACGACCCTGCTGGACACCGGCCTGCCGGTCGTGATCGTGACCAACCTCGGCGCCAGCAGCGGCAAGGTGCGCAAGACGCCGGTCATGCGGGTGGAGCACGACGGCCGGTACGCCATGGTGGCATCCAAGGGCGGGGCCCCGGAGCACCCGGTGTGGTATTACAACGTCCGCGCGCACCCGCTGGTGGAACTCCAGGACGGCCCGCACAAGCAGGACATGATGGCCCGCGAGGTCAGCGGGGACGAACGCGCCGAGTGGTGGAAGCGGGCGGTCGCCGCGTACCCGCCGTACGCGGAGTACCAGGAGAAGACCACGCGCGAGATCCCGGTTTTCGTCCTGGAGCCGGCTGGCTAACCGTTGATCGTGCCCACGCCGGGCAGGACCGGCTCGACGCTCAGGTAGACCGGCCCGGCGTGTGAGCACGCCTCCAGGCCGAAGGCGGCGTAGGTCGCGCTGTACTGGGCTCCGCTGTTTGCGGCGTCCTTCTGCCTTTAAGACCGAGATGAGCGGCATCTGGTTAGAACCGCGTCGGGGCAGACGGCAAACTGGTGCGATGACAGGACGGGCAGAACTCACGCGCCGGGCGCAGCGAGAAGGAGTGGCGGTCTCCTACCGGAACTGGCGGGGCCGCCTCGTCGAGGTGCCGTACGAAACGCTGGCCGCGGTGCTCAGTGCCCTCGGCGACGACGAGCCCCCCGGCGGGTCCGCCGATCCTGAGGTCCAGGCGCACGCCCTGGGCGGCGCGGTGGCGCCGTTTCCGGCCCGCCGGTCATGGGGCTTCGCCGTGCAGCTCTACTCGGTTCGTTCGCGCGCCTCCTGGGGCCACGGCGACCTGCACGACCTAGCCGACCTCGCCACGTGGAGCGGCGGCGAGCTTGGCGCGGACTTCGTTCTGGTCAATCCGCTGCACGCGGCCGAGCCGCAGCCGCCGGTCAGCCCGTCCCCCTACCTGCCGATGAGCCGCCGCCAGGTCAGCCCCCTCTACCTGCGCGTCGAGGACATCCCCGAATATCAGCGACTGAGCGCCGGCGACCGGGCCCGGGTCGAGGCCCTGGCCGCTCCGCTGCGCGCCGCGAGCACCACCGCGGCGCTTATCGACCGGGACGCGGTCTGGGCCGCCAAGCGCGCCGCGCTCAAGCTGATCCGCACGGTGCCGCTGACCGCGAACCGCCGCGCCGAGCTTGACGCGTTCCTCGCCCGCGACCGCCGCGCCCTCGACGACTGGGCGACGTGGTGTGCCCTCGCCGAGATGAACGGACCGGACTGGCGGTCGTGGCCCGCGCCGCTGACCGATCCCGGCTCGGCCGAGGTCACGGAGCTCAGGCGGGCGCTGGCCGACCGGATCGAGTTCCACGCCTGGCTGCAGTGGCTGGCGGCCGGGCAGTTGGCCGCGGCGCAGCAGGCCGCCAGGCGGGCCGGCATGAGCATCGGCGTCATCACCGACCTCGCGGTCGGCGCGCACCCCGGCGGCGCCGACGCCTGGGCCCGCCAGGACGTCGTCGTCCCCGGCATTAGCGTGGGCGCGCCGCCGGACGAGTTCAACCAGCGGGGCCAGAACTGGACGCTGCCGCCGTGGCATCCGAGGCGGCTCGCCGCCCAGGGGGGCCGGCCGCTGGCCGAACTGATCGCGGCCAACACGCGCACCGCCGGCGGCCTGCGTGTGGACCACGTCATGGGCCTGGCTCGGCTCTGGTGGATACCGGCCGGGATGTCGCCGGACCTGGGCACCTACGTGCGGTACGACCATGAGCTGATGGGCGGCGTGCTGGCCGCCGAGGTGGCCCGCGCGGACGCGCTGGCGATCGGCGAGGATCTCGGCACGGTGGAACTCTGGCTGCGGAAGTTCCTGGCCGGCCGCCACGTGCTCGGCACATCCATGCTGTGGTTCGAGCGCCGGGCGGACGGCAGGCCGCGCAGGCCGGGCGGATGGCGCCGCGGCTGCCTGGCCACGGTCGGCACGCACGACATGCCCCCGGCAGCGGCGTTCCTCACCGGCGAGCAGGTCACCATCCGCGCCAAGCTCGGCCTGCTGACTCAGCCCGAGGCGGAGGAGCGGGCCGCCGCTCACGCGGAGATGGCCAGGTGGCTGGTGATGCTGGCCCGCGAAGATCTCCTCCCCCGGCGGGACCGGCCGTCGCCGGAGGAGTTCACGACCGCGCTCTACGGCTACCTGACCCGGACCCCGGCCGTGCTGATAGGCGTCTCGCTGGCCGAAGCCGCCGGCGAGCGGCGCCCGCAGAACATGCCGGGCACGGTGGACGAGTACCCCAACTGGCGGATCCCGCTCACCGACGGCGACGGGCAGCCGGTCCTGCTGGAGGACCTGCCCGCGCACGCCGGGGTCCGCGCGGTCGCGGCGGCGGTAGCCGGCGGCCTGCGCCGCTAGTCCCTAGCGGCCCCGCCGCCGACCAGGAAAACGCGAACGGGGTGCCCCGCCTGGCGGGCGGGGCACCCCGGTGCTTAACCTCTCAGTCCGCTGGCAGCTAGATCCTGCAGCCCCTGGCGAACTCGGGATTGGGCTGGACAGCGCTGATGATCGTGCCGCCGTACCTGGCCACATCGGGCGTCCCGTACTGGGCATCCTTGCCGAGGTCATTGACGGTGTTCGGCAGGTTCTTGCCGAAGTTCCACACGCACGCGGTCGTATGCGACCCGAGCGCGTTGAACAGCGGACTGAGCGACCAGTACGGGTAGAACTGCGAGCCGATCGGCGGGACGGTGCAGCCGTCGCCGGTCGCTACGTTGCACAGATTCGACGAGCCGCCGATGTCGGACTCGAACTGGACCTGCGGGTACGGCTGCCCGTTGGCCTGGAACGGTCCGGCGTACTGGAACGCTGTCGGGTGGTTCGGCCCACCGTTCGGCCAGGCGCTCGATGTGTAGGACAGACCGTCGAAGTCCAGGTCACCATTCTGGAACCTGTCAGCGAAGCATTGATTCGCGTCGGAGAATTCCGTGGTCGGCACGCCGTTGACGTCGGCGGTCCGTGTTCCCTGCTGGAAGCAGTAGCCGTCGGCGAACTCGCACAGCGCGCCGCTGGCCGGGTTGTTCGTCGGACAGGCTGTCGGGCCGTTCGGCCCCTGGGTCGTCGCATTCTGGCAGCCGGCCGAGGTACACGGGCCCTCACCGGTGGCGGTCGGGCCTTCCGAGCCGCCTACACAGGTGTCGAAGACGTTCGGGTCGCTATAGGACTGGCCGCCCGGGAAGGAAGCGGTGAACGGGTCCTGGTTCGTCAGCGAGTTGCAGACCTCGGAGTGGCCGATTTCCTGCTGCATCAGGACGCCGCCCTCGAGCGCGGCCCACGGGACCTGGTTCTGCTGCTTCGCGGTGCTGTACTCCGCGTGGAAGGTGAACGGGTTGCCCGAGCAGTCGGCCATGTTGGTGTTCATGAAGCCGTTCGCCGCGCTGGCCGTCATGAACCCGGTCTGATGCGTGGTCAAATCTCGGATCGTTGTCGTGAATCCGGACGGCGGGTCCGAGATCGAGACCGCCAGCGTGTCACCCGGGTTAATCATCAGCGTGTTGCCGTTCGGGAGGAACGAGCTGACGTCGGTCAACTGCGGGCTCGGCGGCCCGGCGGGAACACCGTTGGTCTGCAGGTAAGCGAAGTTGACCGGCTCTTCGCAGTTGGCGTTGCAGCTGGCGAAGCCGAAGGTGCACTCGAGGCTGTCGATGGTGAGCGCCGCGCACCACTGGGTCTTGCTGCAGCTCTCGCTGTCGACGAACGGGGTGTAGCCCGGCGGGTACAGCTGCAACTCCATGAACGCGGAGCCTGCCGCGTTCGGGTCACTGATCGAGCCCGAGTTGGTGTCGCTGTCCGGGGTGCACGGATTCTGCGGGTAGGAATTCGGGTCGCACATCGGGAGCCCGAACCAGGGCGCGACCGACAGCTGACCGTAGTTGGTGACGCTGCCCGACGGCGTCGGCGCCCGCCGCGGGT
>JBKQQQ010000386.1:0-3065 GCA_052144275.1 Streptosporangiaceae bacterium | reverse complement strand
GTCCTGGCTGACGGTCAGGGACCGCAAGGCTCCATTATCGGCGTGGCGATCCCGCTGTCCTGTTATCTGGTCACCAGCCGGACCATTAGGGTCGGCCATGGGACAGCGCGCAGGTGAACGGACCCGGCCTCGTCCAGCCCGTGGGCTGCCGGCGGGTGATGAGCACTGGCGTCGGCATCACACTGGTCGTGGCCGGGGCGATCTTGCGGCTTGCTGTCCCCGCAACGTTCATCCACGGTCTGAATGTGCACGTCGTGGGCGTCATCGTGATGCTAGCCGGCGTCTTCGGCCTGCTGTCGCTGCTGGTCTGGGGCCCGCTGAACCGTCGCCATAACCACTCCGGCGGCGGTTACGGCCGCGGGGCGCCGCCGTTCGCCCGGCAACGGAGTATCTACCAGGACCAGCCGCCAGCGCGAGGCAGTCGCCGCCGTGACCGGGAGTCCGCGCTGCAGGAACGCGAGCGCTCTGGCAGATAGAGCTGGCGGTCCAGCTAAGGTAGCGCCGAACCGGTGGCTGAGGGAGTTGGCGTCGCAGCCCCAGACGGCGTCGCTGCCGCGGACGGCGTCGCCGTCGGTGAGTGAGCCGAGTGTGGTGTGTCAGTCGGGGACGCCGAACTCGTTGGCGTGAGCTTCGGGGTAGGCGTCGCCGACGTGGCTGGCGGTGACGTCGTCCGGGTCGGCTCGGCCGAGGTTGAGGGCTGCACCGTCGTGGAGGGGTTGCCGCCGGTCGCGGTCGGCGCAGGCTTGACGAGCACGTAGGTGACCAGGGTGACCAGGAAGACTGCGGTCAGGATCCAGGTCGAGGTCCGCACCCGTCGCACCCGTCGCATCAGCCGGTTCCGGTCGGATCGACCGTATCGAGGTTGGCCGGCAAGTGGATGCCCTCGCGCCGGAACCCGGCCGTGATCCGGGCTCGCAGGATCCGCCCGACGTCGAACTGCTTACCGGGCAAGGTCCTGGTCACCACGCGGATCTGGAAGTGGTCCATGTCGATGCTCTGCACACCCATGACGGCCGGGGGATCGAGCATCAGCCGGCGCATGTCGGGCTCCTTATACGCCTCTTCCCCGATCAGCCGCAGCAGGTCGCTCACCCGGTTGACGTCCGAGCCAGCGGGCACGGGCACGTCCACGATGGCACGCGCCCAGTCGCGCGAGAGATTGGTCACCTGGGTGATCTGGCCGTTGGGGGTAACGACCACCTCGCCGTCGATGGTCCGCACGGTAGTCACCCGCAGCGTGACGTCCTCGACGGTCCCGATCGCCGGGTCGGGGATGCTCGGTACCGAAAGGCGGATGAGGTCCCCGAAGCCATACTGGCGCTCCGTGATGATGAAGAAACCGGCCAGGATGTCCTGGACGATGCGCTGCGCGCCGAACCCGAGCGCGACCCCGGCCACGGCGGCAGGGGCGACCAGACTGGTCAGCGGGATGCCGAAGCGCTCCGCGATAGCCACCGCAGCTACGCAGTAGATAATCGCCAGGGTGGCCCAGGTGATCACCTGGGCCAGTGCCTGCCGGTGCTTTGAGGCTTCCGAACGGACCAGCGCATCCGCCTCCCTGGCGTTCGCGTCAATCCGGGCCGTGATCCTCGCGCCCAGCCAGGTCGCCAGTCGCGTTAGCAGGATCGTCCCGATCACGAGCAGCACGATCTCCAGGCCACTGCCGCTCGCCCACGAAGAGACGCTGCGCGCCCACGAAGAGACGTCGCTCACCGGTTGCACAGTCAGGAACATAATCCTCCATCGTTGCCGAACCTCGCTTTCGGCGACTACCCGCCGGCGGCTACGGCCTGCGGCGGGCACGCCGGTGGTTCATCGTCGAGACCGCAGTGCCAGGCTACTTCTGCAGGCAAAGGTCTTCGGCGGCGCGACAGCGCATCGGCCGGCCCAGATCGGCGGGCGACAGATCTCCGCGACCGAGGGGCCGTGCACTTAGTGACCTGGGAATCAGGGGTACTGTAAGCATGGGATTATTGCCCTTGTCGTGCCAGCGTGTACGCGAGATTGCGACTCCGGCTGCTCTGGACCCCGGCGGCACCTGACAGTCCAGGTCGGCCAGGTGGCGCGTCATGACAGGTTCTATCGACTCGCGGGTCCCGGCAGGCTGGACGCGTCAGGAGCTCGCCGAGCTAAATGACCGTGAGTTGCTGGGCATCGTCGGCTCGCTGCCCCGCTTCAGCCAGCGGCGGATAGCGGCGTGCGAGCTACTGGTCATCCGCTACCGTGACCTGGTCTGGTCCTGCGTCCAGCGATATAGGAACGGCCCTGAGCCGACTGAAGACCTGATGCAGGTGGGCTACGTTGGCCTGGTCGCGGCGATCAACAACTTCGACCCGGCCGTTGGCTGCTCCCTGGCCACCTATGCTCACCCGCATATTACCGGCGAGATCAAGCGGTACTTCCGGGACAAACGCTGGCAGGTTCACGCCGCCCGGCCCGTCAAGGACCTGGCCATGCAAGCCCGGGCGGCGACCTGGCAGCTGACCCAGGAGCTCGGGCGCATGCCAGCCGAGTCCGACCTGGCCGCTTCCCTGGGGGTCAGCGGTCATGATCTGCGGAATGCCCAGCTAGCCGAGATGGCGTTCCAGCCGTCCTCGCTGGACGCGCCGACGCCCGGCCAGCCCGGAGCGGCCATGCTGGCCGACCTCCTGGGCGGGGAGGACCCGCGGATGGAGCACGTGCTCGATATGCAGGCCGTCGCCACGCACTGGCCCGAACTGCCGCCGCTCGAGCAGAAGATCCTGCTCATGCGCTTCTACAACAGCATGACCCAGGCTCAGATCGGCCAGCAGCTTGGCATCTCCCAGATGCAGGTCTCCCGGCTGCTCAGCCACGCGCTCGGCTACCTCCGCCCGCGCCTGCTCGGGCTAGACGAGGCAACCATCGGGTGAGGACCGGGGGGAGACGTCGTCCTTGCCGGCACCAGTGCCTTGGCTAAGGCCAGTGCCTGGCTAAGCAGCGCCTCGCGGGGTTCGGTGCATCATCTTGCGCAGCGGCATCATGGCCGTGCGCCACCTACTGGCCGCGGCCGGCCGGTGCGTACGCGTGTGCCTGTTCGTGACCTC
>JBKQQQ010000385.1:0-18123 GCA_052144275.1 Streptosporangiaceae bacterium | reverse complement strand
CTAACGATCTTCAATAGCGGGGGTTACTGGGTCTGGTCTCCCGGCGTCTGGTGCGTTATGCCAGAGGTATGAGGTATCCCGATGGCGGCGGGCTGGACGCGGCGGAGCGGGCCCGCCGGGAGAAGGTGCGGCTGGCGGCGGCGGAGATGATCGAGGCCGGGGCCAGCGACCGGGAGGTCGCGAAGCGGTTCCGGGTGTCGCGGATGTCGGTGAACCGGTGGCGGCGGGCACTGGCCGCGGGAGGCCGGGAGGCGCTGGCCTCCAAGGGGGCGGGCGGCGCGGCGTGCAAGCTCACTCCCGCCCAGGTCGCCGAGCTGGAAGAAGTCCTGGATGCCGGGCCGGCGGCGTGCGGGTACGCGGATCAGTGCTGGACGCTGGCGCGGATCGCGGACCAGGCCTGGCGGCGGTTCGGGGTGGAGTACACGCTGGCCGGGATGGATGTGCTGCTGCACCGGATCGGCTGGTCCGTGCAGGTCCCGGCGCGGCAGGCCGCGGAGCGGGACGAGGACAAGATCGCCAGGTGGCGGGAGGACACCTGGCCGGTCATAAAAGGACGGCGGCGGACCTGGGCGCCTGGCTCTGCTGGGAAGACGAGTCCGGCCAGGGCCTGAGGCCGCCGAAGGGACGCACCTGGGGACGCCGCGGCCATACCCCCGTAGTGAAGGTGACCGGCGGCCACGACACGCGCGTGTCGCTGGCCGCCCTGATCGCCACCCGGTCCGGCTGCCGCCCCCGGCTGATCTACCGCACCCACCGCGCACGCCGGGAAGACAAGCGCAAAGGATTCACCGAGACGGACTACGCCCGCCTCCTGGACGCTGCCCACCAGCAGCTCGGCGGCCCCGTCGTCCTGGTCTGGGACAACCTGAACACCCACGTCAGCCGCGCGATGCGCGAGCTGGCCGCCGCCCGGGACTGGCTGACGGTCTTCCAGCTTCCGTCATACGCCAGCGAGCTGAACCCGGTCGAGCCGGTCTGGTCGGTCCTGAAACGATCGCTGGCCAACCTCACCAAGCACAACATTGACCAGCTGACCGCGCTGGTCAAGACCCGGCTCCGGCGGATGCAGTACCGGCCGGGCCTGCTCGAGGGCTTCCTCGCCAAGACAGGCCTCGACCTCACACCCCTTCAGTAACTTCCACAATTGAAGATCGTTAGGACGATCCAGGCCCTCGCTGAAGTAGGAAGTGGCAGTTCCCGGCCGCTCATGGCGCCAGTGGGAGTGCTTTGGTGATTATGTCGGTCACCTCCAGCGCTGTGCGCTCCCATGAGAAGTATTCGGCCATCTCAGGTGCGCGCTGGTAACAGCTTTCGTACAGCGCATCATCCTCTAGGACCGCTGCGATAGCGGCGGCGAGTTCGTTTTCGTCGTCTCCTTTAATGAGAGCCCCAGAGACGCCGGGAGTTACGATCTCCGGCATCGCGAAAGCGTCGCGGGCTACACACGGTAGTCCTCGCGCCAGTGCCTCGGCGAAGACGAGGCCGAAAGGCTCCCCTCTCGACGGCATTACAAACAGGTCGTGGCGGTCGTACAGCGGTGCAACCTTTTGAGGAGACAGGGACCCGAGGAACCGGACGCCGTCCGGCGGGGAACCGGGCAGCGGCCATGTCTGCGGCCCGGCAACGGTCAGCGTAATCTGCGGGTCATACTCACGGCGCAGGACCGCCAGTGCACTGACGACGAGGTCGCCACCCTTGCGGTAGAAATCCCGCCCGACGAAAAGCAGTCGACGACGAGGGGCGGCGCGTTCTCGCAGCGGAGGCAATTGGCGTTCGCCCTGCTCCTTGGATGGGATGGCGGAGGAATTGCCGTCCGGGGTCGCCCACCCGGCTGAGATCCCCGGACGGGCCACGTGTACCTTTCCGGGCGGCACACCGGTCTGCTCAATGAGGCAACGAGCCAACCATTGGCTCTCCGCGATGATTCCGGTGGCGCGCTCGTAGATGGCGAGTTGCCGCTCGCGACGACGCGCAACGGATGACGGTGTCATCCTCAGCAGCGCGGCGGCCGCATCGACACTCCCGCTCATTGCCACAAATGCGTCCCAGGTAATGTCCGTGAGCGTGAAGAATGGAATAGGCAGTATGGCAAGGTCCCCCTGGCCGAAGGCTGTCAGTATGGCGTCACAACGACGTGCTGCGGGGTTCCGTGACAGTTCGCGGCGCAGCGCATGCTCGATATAGGACTCGGTAAGCCGCGAATAATACCAGGTGGTGATCAGCCGACCATCACGGCAGCGGACATGGATAGCCCGGAGAATGTTGCGCGTCAGGCGCGGAATCTGCACGCCGATGTCGATCGTATCAGTTGCGAGCCGCAACGCCGCGCGCAGATTCCAAGCCGAATAAGAAAAGGAGCGTTCCGGGATCTCCTCCCACATGCAGGCGTAGCCGATGCGCGGTTGCCGCGAGCCCGTAGCCGTCTTTTGCATCCGGCCGCGCGTTACGCGGAACTCTTTAAGCAACACCAACGGGTCTTGAGGGTCAACGAGACGGACCGGATGGTCTGTGAAAACATCCTGCCAGGGACGGCTCGCGTCCATCAATTTCTCCTCGGTTGTCTGGCGACATATATGGAACGACGGCCGATTTCAGCATCGATCCACTGGCTCGCCGACCCGAAGGGGCGAGTCCGGGTGGTCATGGCAGGCTCCTGTCGTCGGTAACGAGATCGACCGCGACTGAGGGATCGGAAAGGGGCCGTTCCGACGATCCGCTTCCGCCTTGGACGATGAAACTCTTATATGTGAGCTGCGTGGAAACGACGGCGAGAACCCGCATATTGTCTGTGTTGCTCAAGTTCTCTCCGCCGCTCCGCTCGCATTTCGCCAGCAGGCCGGCCACAATCGACGGCTCGAACACGCCTGCCGTCGCGACGGCTTGCCTCGACATGGCCTCGTCGAACCAGGAGGGGCATTCGGCCCCGAAGAAACTCGCGGCGTCGGGGGCCCGGTAGGGCTGTTTCGGGCGGTGAATGATGTCATCCGGCACGAGATCGGCGAAGGCTCGCTTGAGGAGGTACTTCTCCTCAAGACCGAACAGCTTGTGCCGCGCCGGCAGCGCGTTAGCGAAATCGACGACATCCCGGTCGAGAAACGGGAACCGTCCCTCCACGGAGTTGGCCATGAGCATCCGGTCGCCCTGCGAGGCGAGGATGTAGCCAGCAAGCAGCGTCGTCATCTCCAGCCACTGGCCCCGGCTCAGCGGATCCCATTCCTCGCTACCGGGCGGCATTCTCGCGACGACGTCCTCGGCGCGAGCGCGACCGATCTCGTCCCGCAGGTGACCGGACAACATATTCTTGATCGCCGAGGTTGAATCCCACCTTGGCCGGTGCGAGAGAGCTGGATCGCCCGGGTCCAGGTGGCGGGCGAAGAAGCTGCGGGCGAAGGCCGGAATCCGGCCCGGGGACCGGACCATCCACGGGTAGAGCAGCTCCGCTGCCCGGGTGCGCTTCGCCGATTCCGGGTCTCGCGACCAGAACAGACGTACCTGTGCCTCGCGGAAGAGGTCATATCCGGCGAGGACCTCATCGGCTCCCTCGCCCGTCACCACGACCTTGAAGCCGTTCTCCCGCACCAGCTTCGAGAGCAGGAACAGCGGCGCGGGTGCGGCGCGGAGGATGGGAGTCTCGGCGTGCCAGATGACCTCTGGGAAAACCGCCGCGATGTCGGACGCGCTCACCACGATGTCCTGATGCTGTGTACCGAGCATCGCGGACATCTTCTTCTGGTACTGCCCTTCATCGAACTCACTGTCGGAGAAGCGCAGAGAGAACGTGTGCAGGGGGGCGTCCGTGTAGCGTGAGATCACGGCGGCTGTGACGGACGAGTCGAGACCACCCGACAGGTACGCCCCAACCGGGACGTCGCTGCGTACGAACCGCAGGCGGGCCGCCTCGATGATCCGCTCCCGAAGGGCCTCCGCGTTCTCCCGGGCGTCCTGCCCGGGCTCCCGGCCCCGCTCGGGGAACGTGATGCGCCAGTAGGACGCCTTCCGGAACCCGTCCCGGTCGAGGACCGCGTAGTGCCCCGGCTCGAGCTGCTGGATGCCGCGGAACACTGTGCGGGGGGCGACCGGCGACCAGTAGGTGAAGGTCTGGTCGAGGCCGGCAGGGTCGAAGGCGCGCTCCACCGAGGGGTCGGCGAAGATGGACTTCACCTCGGACGCGAACAGCAGACCTGTGGGCAGCCGGATGAAGAACAGCGGACGGACCCCGAGGCGGTCGCGGCAGAGTACCAGCCTTTCCGCACGCCGGTCCCACAGGGCGATGGCCCACTGGCCGTTGAAGCGGGCGAAGCACTCCTGGCCCCACTCCTCCCAGGCGTGCACGATTACCTCGGTGTCGCTCGCCGTCCGGAAGGTGTGACCGAGACCCCGCAGTTCCGCGCCGAGCTCGACATAGTTGAAGATCTCCCCGTTGAACGTCACCCACACGCTGCCGTCCTCGTTGCAGAGGGGCTGGGCACCGCCGGAGGTGTCGATAATGGCGAGCCGGGTGTGACCGAGCGCGGCATGCCGGTCACGGTAATATCCATTGCCGTCCGGTCCGCGGTGCCCGAGTCGGCCCATCATGCGGCGCAGCAGGATCAGGTCCGGCGGGCTTCCGTAGCTGACGATCCCGCAGACGCCGCACATCAGACGGCACCCCGACGGCGGGCGATCAATGCTTCCACGGCGGACGTGTCGGCGAACACGACTGGGTCAATCTCGGCGTCTGAAAGCACGACGTCGAAGACGTCCTCGATCAGGATCGCGGCGCGCACCGCCTCCAGTTCCGGGTCGGCATCCGGGCAGCGGGAAGCCTCGTAGTCACGGAGGACCTGCTCGACGATGTCACGGTTCATGGGCCATGCCTTCCGCACGTGATGACGGTTTCGCCGTTATCGCCTGGTCGCCTGCGATGGCTATAAGGGCGATCGCGGTGGCGTATTCATAGCAGTGCGATAGAGACACGCTGATCTCGCCGACCCCTGCCCTGGTCGCAGCGTCCAGAATGGCACCGGACAGGATGACTGAGGGAGCGCCGCGCGGATCGTTGGCGATCTCGATGGATCGCCAGGGGAGTGGGCCATCCCATCTCACCGGCAGCGCCTTGACGACGGCTTCCTTCGCGGCGAACCGCGCCGCGAAGTGACGACTGGGTACCGCCTTGCTGGAGCAGTAGTCGATCTCACGCGCAGTGAACCAGCGTTCCAGGAAGGCCGTTCCCCGGTCTCGCACCATCGCCGCGATCCGGCCGACCGCGACGATGTCCGTCCCTACTCCGGTAGACACGGATAGCTACTTCAGGGATGCCTGAGCGATCGCCTTCAGCCACGCGGTGGCTGCGACTCGGGCGCCCTCACCGTTGAGGTGCCCGGAGTCCGAAGCGTAGCCGTCGTACAGGCGGTAAGACCGCTGCCCCTGATGCGTGTCGATGGCGCGGCTACCGTCAGGTGCGGTGGACTCGATCGCTGCTAGGTCGAAGAGGTGCTCGTCCGCGTACTCGTGCCGGATCAAAGCGCTCAGCCGTTCGCGGGCGTTGTTTGCAGCGCTGTCGCCGCTGCTCCCGGTGAGCCGGTTCTTCAGCTTCGACAGCAGCCCTTGACCGGTCGTCAGGGGGACGGTCACATGGGTGAACGCAACCTTCGGGAAGTCCCGCTGCAGGGCCGCCATGGTCTTGCCGTAGGAGGCGAACAGCGCCTCGACGTCCGTTCGGGCCGTGATGTCGTTGTAGCAGAACTTCATCATCGCCACGTCGACCTGCTGGCCAGTGCCTGAGCGCATCTTCGCGTCGAAGTCCTGGATCTTCAGCAAGGGCCTCCCGCTCTGAACGATGAACGCGTGGGCAACGAACCCGCCGTCCTGGCCCGGCCCCGTACTCTCCTGCTCGATCGTCGGTGACCGCATACCATGCGCCGTATAGATGCCCGGGATGCCTTCCAGCACATTCATCCCGACGGACCGGTGACCGAAGAAGACCTTTGTACGCGACACCCTGGCCAGGTCGTCCGGTGTGATGGCGGATGCCACAGCTTCATCACGCTGGCTCTTCATGGACCTCTCCTTGGTCGTCTCCCGGGGCACTGCGGCCTACAGACCGTCAATTATCACGCTTGCATCACCAGGCCACCGGTCGCGCCGCAGCCATCTCGCGCAACTGCGGCTTGGCGATCTTCCCGTTTGCGTTGAGGGGCAATGCGTCAAGGATCAGCACCGAGCGCGGCACCATGTACTTCGGCATTTGCTGGCGGCAAGCGGCCAGTACGGCGTCGGGCGTGACTCCTGCACCGGGCCGGGCCGTGACGAAGAGCGTGACGGCCTCTCCCGCTTCGTCGTCCGGGACTCCGATTGCGGCCGCCGAGATGAGCTGCTCCATCCGAAGCGCAGCCGCCTCCACCTCCTGGCTGGAGATGCGGTAGCCCCATGACTTGATGAAGTCGTCTCGGCGGTCGACGATGAAGATGTATCCGTCATCGTCCACGACGGCCAGGTCTCCGGTGCGCAACCCCGACGGCGTGAACTTGGCTACGGAGCCCTCGGGATCCGCGTAGTAGCCGGGGGATACGTTCGCGCCAGTCGCGTAGATTTCGCCCCGCTGGCCCGGCGGAACCGGCTCACCGTTCTCGTTCAGCACCCGCAGTTCAACGCCGGGGATGCCGTTGCCGATGGAGCCGGGCCTCTCCAGAAGCTTGTCAGGCGGTAGGTATGACAGTCGTGCGGTGGCCTCCGTCTGCCCGTACATGACGAACAACTTCGCCGCGGGCTTGGCCGCCAGCAGCTCCTTTACGAGCACTGGCGGTAGCTTTCCGCCAGCTTGCTGGATGAGTCTCAGCGACGGCAAGGTCCGCTGCGCGAACGTACTGGCCCGCAGCAGCAACTGGAACGACGAGGGCACGCCTGCGAGAACGGTGCACTCTTCCCGCTCGAGCATGTCAAGGGCCGTCTCCGGGAAGGCGAATGAGTTGCAGAGGACGACGCGCCCGCCCCGCCGCAAGTGCGTGTGCAGAAGCGAGGCGCCGTAGCAGTAGAAGAACGGGAGGATGACCAGAACCCGGTCGTTACTGCGCAGCTCGAGGAACGTGATGATGGAATTGGTGTTCGCCTGGATGTTACCGTGCGTCACCCGCACGGCCTTGGGTCGCGACGTCGTCCCGGAGGTGAACATAAGGACAGCGTCCGCGCTTGGGTCGGTCCGGACAGTCCGGGGCCAGTAGGGCTCCCTGCTCGACCGCAGGGCCTCGTCGGTGATTATCGCGCGGCCGTCGTCGAAGGCCGCGGAGCACCTGCGCACGACGCGCCGGTCCGCGAACACGGTCGTGCACCCGACGATGCTCGCATTGCGGCGCACATCGTCCAGGGTGAGCTTGTCTGAGAGCGGTACGGCGACATGGTTGAGCTTCATCACAGCCAAGTAGGCGGCTACCCAGAAGAACGAGTTGGAACCAAGCAGTCCAATTCGTGAACCTGGCGGGAGATCAAGCGCCGCCAGCTCGGCAGCTAGCCTTCCCGCCGCTGATCGAAGTTGCCTATAGGTGTACCGTTCACCGGCCTCCACGAGCGCCACGTCGTCCGGCACGGCATTCGCCAACAGGTAGTCGCTGGTGTTCGGGCAGAATCCTACGGCCATCCAGACCCCCTCTCGAACCTAATGAGTCGGCTCGCGAACCGGCCGCTTGCTCATCACGAATTCAGTGAGGCTGGAGATGCTGCCCAGATTCTCGGGCATCGTCTCGGCTTCGGACACCTCGATCCCGAAATGAGATTCAAGGAATTCTATGAGTTCCAGAATTCCGGTGGAATCAATGATGCCCTCCTCAACCAAGCCATCTTGATCCCGCGGGGTCATCGAAACATCCCCGAAGAGGTAATTCGTCACGATGAACTCGGTCAGCTCTGTCTGGATCTGCGTGTCCACACCTTCTCCAATTCTCAGTTCACATCGCCCGCCCCTCAGGGCTCACAGCGCGGGACAGGGGCAGCACAGCCACCCGTAACCACAGGATCTCCAACGGCCCTGTCGTGATACCTCTCGGAGGGATGTCCGGCATGGCGGTGGTCCAGAACGTAGGCCGTGGCTATTGCGCCGGCAGGGCGCCAGCTTCCGAGTCCGCTGCCAGCGAAGCCTTACGCTCGTCGTCGTTGTCCATTTCCCGGTACCTGACCTGGGTGAAGCTGCCACGCCTTGATACCAAGCGAGCAGGCACCCCGAGGACCACCCCCCGTGGGGGAACGTCCCGAACCACCAGGCTGTTGGCTCCCACAGAAGCGTCATCACCTATGGCGACGTCACCAGCGACTACTGCCCCCGGACCTACCCACACACGATCCCCGAGAGTAGGAAGGGGAGGCTTGGAAGTACGGTGCTCAAGGGTACTCACCCTCTCGCCCAAGGTGACCCCCTGGTGGATATTGCAGTTCCTGCCGATCTGGACCGAGCCAATGACGATATATCCGCCATGTGGGATAAGCAGGCCAGGGCCGATGTGTGCGTGAGGATCGATGTCGATGCCGGTGAGCGCTACGACGATGCGCTGGACGGCGAGTAGCAATACTCCGAGCAATCGTGAGTGGAGACGGTGCCGGACATAATGCTTCAATCGATACGCCGCAGTCGCCCATAGCCCTTGTGACTGCAGTACGACGCTGAGTGACGTGAGCCGCCCGAACTTGCCGCCGAAGATGTACCGATCAAGATCTTCGCGAAGCGCCGCACGTAGTCCCTCATTTTCGCACACACACCCAGCATGCATCGACTTATCCTTTTCGTTAATGGATACTTCCTCCGCCGGAGAACCGAGCGGGCAAGGGCAGGATCGCTTGCGTTACGAGCGAATCTCGCGGACTGTCGTCCACTGTGTCACCTGCCATGGCTCCCCGGGGAGTACAGCCTCAGTACCCTGTTCACAAGATGAGCGTCTAACAGGCGTGCGTGATACCGGGTAGCCCGGGCCGATCCTGGTCGGCGAGAGTCCACGGCTCAGCACCACCCGGGAGCACGTCACCGATGCCGTATCAACACCGTCGGCCTGAGGCTCGTATGGCCAGGTGTTCCGCGGCGCGGGCGCACCCGGTCTAGCCCTGCAGAATCCCGGCCCGGGTGGTCGGATCTCACGCACAGTAACCAACAGTTACTCTTCGCATTTAACAGCATCGAGCTGAGTTTACGGTATCACCGCTGGTTGGTCTGCGCTCATATGAACAGGATCCTGGGATCTTAAGCGGCCCGACTGAGGGGTTGTAATGGCGAGCGTGACGACGGTCGTTACCTGCATGACTGATGCCGAACGGCCATTCCTGGCCGAGGCGCTTCGCTCGGTGCAAGGACAGACAGCTGCCACGAAGGTAATCCTGTGCATTTCGAGCGAAAATGATTGGGTTAGTGAAATTCTGTCGACAGTCCAGCCAGGGATCGAACTAATGAGGTTCCCGTTGGCGTCACCATCCCCCGCAGGACCAGGGAGCCCTGGCGACATTCGGAACCAGGCGATATCCGCTGTGCAAACCGATCTGGTGGCATTTCTGGATAGCGACGATTTGTGGAAGCCGCCCAAGCTAAAGAGGCAGATCGATTCACTCGCGACCTGCGGATGGGACGTGGTTGGCTCGAAACACATCTTGATCCGGGAGGATGGCACGCCGTTCTTCTTTGGATTTGCAAAGAACCTCCCCATGACCAGCAGTTGGCTAGGGAGAACCGCCACGTTTCGTGAACGGCCCTTCGAGCACGTGTGGGGGGAGGACGTTCTGCTCTGGGAACGCCTTGAGTCCGAAGGCCGCTGCGGAATCCTGGATGACTTCCTGATCCGCTATCGCGTACGAGACCATTCTATCAGTTCGGGGACCCCGACCAAGGAGAGGAAGCTCGCATACGCGCGCAAATCCCGGATCCTTGGTGTCCGCCCGCTCTTGCTTGGTGCTTCCTACGCCGCGAATGTCGGGCTCCGGATGCAGCGCAAGCTGCCGAGGACCTAGTGTCGCGTCAAGCTACCTTGTTTGTGGTAATCGGTGCATGGAGTTAGGAGATCAAGAAGATGAGAGCCGCACCCCGGCTAAGCATCGGACTCCCTGTCTACAACGGCGAGAAATATCTCGCAGAATCGCTCGATGCACTGCTCGACCAGAGCTACGAGGATTTCGAGCTGATTATTTCGGACAATGCCTCGACCGATGGCACCGCCGAAATCTGCCGCCGCTACCTGAAGCAGGACCCCCGGATCCGCTACATCCGCCAGCCGCGCAACATCGGTGCCGCCCCTAACCACAACTTCGTCGTCGGGCAGGCCAGGGGTGAACTGTTCAAGTGGGCTTCCGCCGACGACCTCTACGGCCGTGACCTCCTGAAATGCTGTGTCGACGCGCTTGACGAGAACACGCGTGTCGTGCTCGCTCACACGTGGACCGCGCTGATCGACAGCTCAGGCCGGGTGACGGAGGCGATCGAGTACCCGCTGGCCACGGCCTCATCGCGGGCGCCAGACCGCTTTCGGAGCATGCTTTACGGGAAAGCGGGTGACGACAGCTATGGAGTAATCAGGGCTGAGGTCCTCCGCCGTACGTCACTGCATGATAGTTATCATCACGCGGACCGGACGATCACGGCTGAATTCGCCCTGCACGGGCCGTTCTACCAGGTCCCGGATTGGCTGTACTTCCGGCGTGATCATCCCGACCGGGCCGAGCGGGCGCGCCCCACGGTGCGTGCACGGTGCGCGAACCTCGACCCCCGCCGGGCCGATCGGCTGCGGCACCCGACCATCCGGCTGTATGCCGATTACCTCTGGGGATACGTCGCTGCGATCCGGCGTGCGCCACTGTCGTCCGCCGACCGGCGAGAGTGCTATCGCCATCTGGCGGAGTGGGTGTCTAGCCGGACTCTGCCAGGGCGTACCCGCCGAGATGGGGAGCCAGGTCCCGGCTCGGTCGGGTCACCACTACGGCAGGCGTCCACTCAGGTACCGCATACCGTGCCGCTCAGCGAGCAAGAGCGCACCGTGCGCTCGACCGTAATCACCTAGCAAGGGCCTGAAGTTTCCGGAGTGTGCTGGTGCGTGTTAGTTGGCATAAACCGCCCAAAGCTATGGGACTGCTTGTGCTTGCGATAGCGACGGCCCTAGTGGCGGTTGCTGTCAGTGCCGTCCGGGCACCGGGCAACGGTCAGCACCGCGCGAGTGAAAGCTTGTCGTCCGCGAGACCACAGGTCAGTGCGCCGGTCAGACCGGCTCGGGCCTGTACCGGTACCGCCTTGACGCCGGCCAGTAATGTGCAGGCGGCCATCAATAGTGCCCCACCAGGCACAACCTTTTGCTTCGGCCGCGGTATCTACCGGGTATCGTCTCTCGTGCCCAAGTCGCGCGACGTGCTGGACGGCGGCGACCGGACGGCTATCCTCGACGGCGGCAACTCGGCGCCCTTCGCGATTGATGGCGATTCGGCCTCGCCCGGTCCGTCGGATGTCACGGTCCGGGGATTTGTCATCCAGAACTTCGATACGCCGCTGCAGCGTGGGGCAATCCAGGACTATAACGGCCCGGGCTGGATTATCCAGAACAACCACATCACCAAGAACGCGGCGGCCGGAGTGGCGACCGGCAACGACGTCCGAGTGCTCGGTAACCTGATCGACCACAACGGCCAGGAAGGGTTCTCGGCGCACGGTAATGGCGCCCTCTATGAGAACAACGTGATTGCTTATAATAACTACAATCTGAGGGTCAGTCCCGGCTGGGAGGCTGGTGGCGGCAAGGCCTTTGATACCAGGAGCCTGACCTTTAAGTCCAACTACGTGCATGATAACGGCGGAGCTGGCCTGTGGGCCGATACCGATAACATCTACACCAGGTACGAGGACAATACGATCAGCAATAACTCGGGGCCGGGGATCTACGAGGAGATCTCCTACGACGCTATCATCATCAACAACACGATCACTGGCAATGGGGGGCCCTCGTCGCCGGGCGGGGGCAGCCGGCCGGGCTGGGCATGGAATGCCGGCATCCAGCTTCGCCGGTCGGGTGCGCAAAGCGCTTCAGCGCCAATGATCATCTCTGGTAATATCGTGGCAAATAACTACAACAGTATATCATTGGTCGAGTCACCGCGCTCCGGCTGCACCCGCGTGCAAAGCCTACCCTGGTATGGCCCGTGCAATGTCCAAAATGTGCTGGTTGAAAACAATTGGATCACTATGGCTCAGGGCGCGACTGGCGCCTATCAGGACGGTGCAGGGAACGGCATCTTCACCAGCCAGAACAATGTCTTCCGGGATAACCACTACTGCGTGGCGACCGCCATCCATCCGAATGACGGCTACACGTTTGACTGGTTCGGATGGATGGACGGCTGGCTGGACTTCTCCACGTGGCAGATCACCTGGTTGCAAGAGGCGGGAACGTTTACGGTGGGGGGCACCTGCCGCCCCTCATGAGGCGCGTGCCCAGCGAACGACGTCGTTGTTGGACGGCCGGAACCATCCTCGGAAGCTGGTCACTGCCACTCCGACCCCGGTCGCGGTCCACATCAGCGCCGCTACTTGCGCCCCCTCCAGTTGGGGATCGAAGAACGAGGACACCAGGTACGCCGTAACCGCCATCATGCAGAGAACCCCTACCTGCCGACGAGTGTGCATCCCACGCCGCGCCAGACGTAGGCAGCCTGCGATCATGCGCCAGTACCAGCCCAGCCACAGCGCGATCCACAAGGAAATGCCGATCACTCCCAGGCGGGCCAAGATGTCGTCGTGCGAGTTGTGCGGGCTCCGCAATGGGTCGGCTCCGCTGGTCACCTGGGTATCGTTCACGAGATAGGGAAGGTTAACACCGAATCCGTACCCGTCGGTGAGCTTGCCGTCGGCCACCTGCTGTTTGTAGACCAGCCCCCATAGCAGGTCACGTGCGGCCGCCGTACCCGTGGCGCCGCTGCCCGCGTTGGCTTTGATGCTCAGCACGTTTGTGATGAACTGCGACGCCGTGAACGCCCGGCCCTGGTTTGAGGCGGTAGGAATGCTGAAGTTCAGCTGGACGGCAACGAACAGTGCTATGACGATGACCGCGATGGCTCGCACAATCAACCGCAGCCGTTGCCGAGAGGGCAAAAACGCGAGCCCGACCACTGCGCCCGCCGTCGCGCCGAGCAGACCGCCGCGGTTCTGGGTGGCGGAGAGGAGCATCACCAGAAGGGCCACTATGCTCAACAGCGCCCGGCTTTGGGCGCTGCGCGTCTCGGGAAACAGCCACATGAACCCGAGGGCGAGAAGCGCGGCGATGGCGGCGTTCCCCGGTTTGAGGCTCAAGACCGAGACACCGCCGGTGAACGGCAAGCTGGGCGCATGCACATGAAACGGCAGTACCAGGGCGAACGGGAGCCAGACAAGCAGCCACGGCGCGAACCGGGCGAGCTGGGCGAGCCAGCGGTCAAGCAGGTCCGGGGCCCTGGCCAGTGCGGCGACAGTAAAGAACGCGAAGAAGCAGTAGTAGCACAGAGCGAAGTCGCGCAGCGCGCTGATGATCCCGTAGGTGCGTATTCCGGGCGGGAGCCGGAACAGCCCCCAGAGGAACCACGCCGCGAGCAGCGCGAGGACCGGCTCGTCCCTGACCGGGATCCGGAGGTACCCGGTGGCCGTAAGCACTCCCACCGCGCCAACGGTGAGGGTCAGCTCGCCGACGTAGAGCGGTGTACCGGGCAGGTGGATATACGCGAAGGCTCTATCCAGTAGCAGATAACCAGCGAGCAGCGGACCAAGCAACCGGCCATAGAGGACAAGCACACGCCCTGAGGCACCCCGTGCCCGGCCAGGCGCGTCTATCAGGACGGCGCCGTCCGGCTCGCGGCTCAGCAAGGTGAGCGTCACGGCGCCTACCCTTTCTCCTGTTCAGAGGACGCACCGCTTGCGCCGTTCAATGGCGCGTCGTTCAATGGCGCGCCGCCGGAAACACTCTGAAGCTCTGCTCGGGGGTCTCTTAGGCGAGCCGATGAACCGTTGCGCTGGTAACGGGCCAGCTGGGGCGGCATCGGCGCCTGCCTGTAGATGTAGCCCACGACATCGGTCCCGATGAGCTTGAGCCGGTCAACCATTTCGACGTGGTCCCGGATCAGCTCCTCGGAGCTGAGGACGATGATCGCGGCGTCGGCGGCGTCGACCAGCTCGGTGGCGTCGGCGACCTGCAGCAAGGCTGGGCTGTCGATCAGCACGACGTCGAAGCTGGACTTCGCCGTGGCGAGCATCGCAGCCGCGGCCTTCGAGCGGGCCGCGCCCGTCACCCGCCGCTGTGGCGGCGGACCCGATCCGAGGACGGCGACCGCGCCGTTGAGCGGGCTGGGCTGGATGTAATTCGCCAGCGGCTGCTGGCCGGCCAGCACCTGTTCCAGGCCGCCGTCCGGCTGGGTACCGAGCAGGAGCCGAGCGGCCACGCCCCCATCGCCCGCGTCGGCGTCGACGACGAGCACACGGGTGCCGCCCTCGGCAATAGCCAGAGCCAAGTTGGCCACGACCATGCTCTTACCGGTGCCCGCCAGGGGCGACACGAAAACCAGTGACAGTCGCGGGCCCCGTTCTGCCCGGATCCGCTCGAGGGACCCGGCCGTGAAACGAAGCGCTTCGGCGACAGCGGAGTGAGGGTCGGCGCGCATTGGCAGGCCATGCACGGCCGCCCCCTTCCACCGCAGCCCCTTTTCTGCCTCGAACGCCGGGATCTCGCCGATCAGCGGCACACCGTAGAGCGCCGCGGGACCCTGCCGGTCGATGTAGCCATGCCGACGGCTGGCGCGCATGTAGGCGGCGGCGGCACCCAGCACGAGCCCCAAGATCAGACCGTAGAGGCCGTTCTTCTTGTAGCCGGAGCTGACCGGGCCGGTAGGCTTGATAGCCCACCCCATGGTGGGCTGTTGCGCCAAGTCGACCTGCTCATTGACCAACTGCTGGTTCCGCTGGGATATGAGTGCCGCTCGCTGGTTCGGGTCGGCCGTAGCGTTGATGGCCTCATCGATGCCCGCAATGGCGTTATTGTACTGGGCGGTAATGGCGGCGGAACGTACCTGGCCAAAGGCCTGGAGCAGGGCGTTGGCGCCGACCTGGGCGACCCTTGGGCTCGGGGAGGAGAACACCACGCCGATAACGCTGGCGCCGTAAGATCCCACGCCGGCACCGGCTGGCGGAAAGAGGATTACCGAGCCGCCGCCGGTATTGAAATTCTGAGCAGAAAGGCTGTTGTCATGCAGCGTGGCGTCGGCGATGCTGGCCGCTCGCTGGGTGACGGCTGAGGACTCCAGGAGCAGTACCGCGCTATCGATGGACTGTCCGCCCTGCGACGCGGGCACCGAGACACCGGCCTTGGCGGCGTAGCTCACCCCCTTGTGGTGGGTGTACACAACGGCCGCCGCCAGGCCTGCAAGCGCAAACATGGCCACCATGATGCGGTAGCGGCGTACGGAACCGAACACGGTGGGCTCGAACCGGGCTGACTCGACGCTGGCGTCCTTCATCAACTCACCTTTACTGTTTCGTGCATGTGATTCCGCCCGGGGAGACCTGAAGCTCCTGTTACATGACCGCCGAACGGGCGGCTGTGATACGGTCACTGCCGCAAAGCTTCGATCAGACGCGGAAGAGATCTGGTCGGCGGAAAGAGGTCGGCGAAATTTCCAGGGCATTAACTTTTCGCGGCCCACAGGCGGCCAGGTGATCTCGCCTTGTATCACGGCCATGCGGTCGCGGCTCCTATGCACGCCGGGTTCGGTATTGCCGCCGCCGGCGTCTGATCTCGTCTCCGAACAACCCCGGGGAGCTGACGATGAGGATCCTCGTTGCGGGTGATCGCGGCTACATCGGAGCCGTTCTGGTCCCGTTCCTGCGCGAGGCCGGGCACCAAGTCGACGGGCTCGACGTCGGCCTGTATGAGGGATGTGACTTCGGCGCCGCGCCGGAGGGCATCGGCGCGCGGCCGGCGCGCGACATCAGGGACGCCGAGCTGAGCCAGCTGGCCGGCTATGACGCGGTGATCTGCCTGGCCGCGCTGTCCAATGACCCGCTCGGTCACCTCAACCCGGCGGCGACGTACGCGATCAACCACGAGGGGACGCTACGCCTGGCCCGGGCCGCAAAGCAGGCCGGCGTCGAGCGCTTCCTGTTCGCGTCCTCATGCAGCCTTTACGGCGCGGCCGGGTCGCGGGCTGTGACCGAAGACGCGGAGCTGTTTCCGGTCACGCCCTACGGCGAGACCAAGGTGCTGGCTGAGCGTGATCTGTCGCTGCTGGCCGACGACGCGTTCAGCCCGACCTACCTTCGCAACGCCACCGCCTACGGTGCATCGCCGCGGCTACGCCTCGATATCGTCGTGAACAACCTCACCGCCGTCGCGATGACCACCGGTCAGGTGCGCCTGGACAGCGACGGGTCGCCCTGGCGGCCGCTGGTGCACATCGAAGACATCAGCAGGGCGTTCCTCGCTGTGCTCGAGGCCCCGCGTGAGCTGGTCCACGACGAGGCGTTCAACGTCGGCCGCATGGAGGACAACGTCCAGGTCAAAGACATTGCCGACCTAGTGCGTGCCGCGGTGCCAGGTTCGATGGTATGGCTCGCCGAAGACGCAGGGCCGGACCTGCGCAGCTACCGCGTCGACTTCTCCAAGCTGGCCGAGACGTTCCCGGATCTGAACCTCCGCTGGAGGGTGCGGGACGGGGTGGACGAGCTGGTCGATGCCTACGCAAAGCACGGCCTGACGTACGACGACTTCATCTCGGCACGCTTCGTCCGGCTGCGCCGCATCCGTGAACTGCTTTCGGCCGGGTTCGTTGATGAGTTGCTGCGCCGGACGGCCGGCGGGCATCTGCCGGACGCGGAGATCGCGCACGAGGCTCGTTGATGCCCGCCGGCCCCCGCTGATCCCGGCGCTGCTACGGCCGGATTATTGACTTTGAACAGTGGAACGCCTCGGCGTAGCGCGCCCGGCACTCGACGCCGCGCAGCCGGGCTATCCCGAGGAAGACCTCGTCGTCCCACCAGTCATGATTCCGCTGCGATGGGAAGCACTTGTACAGCAGCTCCACCTTGCGGTGCGCGGTGCTGGCCGACAGCGGGACGTACATTGACGGACGGCTCATGTCGCCGTCCCATTTGGGGATCTCATAGGCGAGATAGAGCTGGTCGCGGAAGACGGTGGGCACGAGCTCGCCGATGGTCCGGTGATCCTGGTGCGCGTCGCCGGATGACGGCGCGATGATGAGGTCGGGCGAGCACGATCGCGCTACGCCCTCGAGAATCTCCTTCACGCTTCCCCAGGCGGCGGGTAGCCGGCCTTCGGGCAGATCGAACAGGCCGATGGTGAGGTCCGCGGCCGGCATGAAGGAATGCGCCGCGTTCCGGGCCTCCTCGTGACGCTCGGCGGTCCCGGTCAGTACCACGTAGCGGACCCGCGGCTCGCTCTCAGCCAGCTGGAGCAGCAGCCCTCCGGCGCCGATCTCGATGTCGTCAGGATGCGCCCCGATCGCCAGCACGGACAAAGGCCCGGCTGTCGAGGCACTCAGGGGCAATGACAGCATGGCAAATTACCGCGGCAAGGCGGCGGTGCCGATCGCGGTCATGGCGCTCTTGTTCGCACCTGAGCGTTCCGGATCCCATACCATCCACGGGCACTGCCCCTGGTGGTACATCTCATCGAGCTGAGCGCGTTCCTTCACCGTATCGGCGGGCGACCAGTAACCCTTGTACGGGTAAGCGATGACCCGCCGCCGCCGGATCAGTCGCGGAATCGCGTCCTCGACGAGGTCTTCGCCTTCGTTGAGATGATCGAAGATTTCCGGCCGGAGCACGAAATAGCCGCCGTTCTCCCACTGACGCAAGTCCCGGACGGGGGTGACCTGCGTGATCAGACCGTCCTCGGCCACGTCCACCACGTGGTGAGATGACTGCGGCGGCACCGCGAGCAGGCTGACCACTTTGCTGCTCGCCTGGAAGCGCGCGATCATGTCGGGCAGCGGCGCATCCGTGAAGACGTCCGCGTAGTTGGCCAGGAACATCGGCTCGTCCTCGACGAACCGGCGGACCCGGCGCAGCCGTTCCCCGATCGCCGAGTTCAGCCCGGTGTCGACGAAGGTGATCCGCCAGTCGGAGATGTCGGTCTTGAAGAGCTTCACCTCGCGGGCGGC
>JBKQQQ010000384.1:0-7714 GCA_052144275.1 Streptosporangiaceae bacterium | reverse complement strand
TGAACGTGTTCGGCGGGGCCGGCGGCCAGCACGCCTGCGCCGTCGCCGACGCGCTCGGCATGACCCAGGTGCTCATCCACCCGCTGGCCGGCGTGCTGTCCGCGTACGGGATCGGGCTGGCCGACGTCATCGCCATGCGCGAGCAGGCCGTCGAGGTGCCGCTGAGCGCCGACCTCATCAAGAAACTCCCCGAGACCACCGGCCCGCTCGAACACGACGCCCGCGCCGAGGTGGAGGCCGAGGGCGGGCCCTCCCGCCGGATCACCGTCACGTACCGGGCGCACCTGCGCTACCAGGGCACCGACACCGCCGTCATCGTCCCGGCCGGCCCGCTGGAGCAGATGACCGCCGCGTTCGAGGCCGAATACTCCCGCCGCTTCTCCTTCCTCATGCGCGACAAGCCGGTCATCGTCGAAGCCGTTTCCGTCGAGGTCATCGCGGCCCGGCAAGAACCCGACGGCGACGCTGATACCCCACCTCGTTCGGACTCAGAAAAGGAGCGGCCGGTCAGCTCCGCCCGGGTGCCGATGTTCACCGACGGCGGCTGGGCGCAGGTGGACCTGTTCGCGCGGGCCGGGCTGCGGTCCGGGCACGCCGTGGACGGCCCGGCCGTCATCACCGAGGAACTCGCCACCACCGTGGTCGAGCCCGGCTGGCGGGCCGTGGTCAGCGACCGCGGCGACCTGCTGCTGTCGAGGGTCACGGCGCGGCCCGCCAAAGCGCAGGTCGGCACGGACGCCGACCCGGTGATGCTCGAGATCTTCAACAACCTGTTCATGTCGGTCGCCGAACAGATGGGGGTGCGCCTGCAGGCCACCGCGCAGTCGGTCAACATCAAGGAGCGGCTCGACTTTTCCTGCGCGGTCTTCGACGCCGCCGGCGGCCTGATCGCCAACGCGCCGCACATGCCGGTGCACCTCGGCTCGATGGGCGAGTCGATCAAGATGGTGATCAAGCGCAACCCGCGCATCCGCCGCGGCGACGTCTACGTCCTCAACGACCCGTACCACGGCGGCACCCACCTCCCCGACATCACCGTGGTCACTCCCGTCTTCGCCCCCGCCACCCGGGGCACCGGCGACGAGATCTGGTTCTACGTGGCCAGCCGGGGCCATCACGCCGAGATCGGGGGAGTGTCGCCGGGCTCGATGCCGGCCAGCAGCACCCGGGTGGAGGAGGAGGGGGTGCTGATCGACAACTGGCTCCTGGTCGAGAACGGCCGGCTGAGAGAGGCCGAGACGATCAGGCTGCTCCAGACCGCCGAGTACCCGTCCCGCGACCCGGCCACGAACCTGGCCGACCTGCGCGCCCAGATCGCCGCCAACGCCAAGGGCATCGCCGAACTGCACCGCTTGGTGGAACATTTCGGGCTTGATGTCGTGCAGGCCTACATGGGCCACGTCCAGCAGAACGCCGCCGAGGCGGTCCGGCGCGTCATCACCGCCCTGCACGACGGCGAGTATGAATACGAGCTGGACAACGGCGCGGTGGTCAAGGTGGCGGTCCGTGTCAGCCAAGAAGGCCGGACCGCCGAGATCGACTTCACAGGCACCTCGCCCCAGCTGGCCGGTAACTTCAACGCCCCGTCCAGCGTGGCCATGGCGGCCGTGCTGTACGTCTTCCGCACCCTGGTCGACGACGACATCCCGCTCAACTCCGGCTGCCTGCAGCCGCTGACCGTGCTCATCCCGCCGGACACAATGCTCTCCCCGCGGTACCCGGCCGCGGTCGCGGCGGGCAACGTGGAGACCTCCCAGGTCGTCACCGGGGCGCTGTACGGGGCGCTGGGCGTGATGGCGGAGGGTTCGGGGACGATGAACAACGTCACGTTCGGCAACGACAGGTACCAGTACTACGAGACGGTGGCCAGCGGCTCGGGCGCCGGCGACGGCTTCGACGGCACCGACGTGGTGCAGACCAAGATGACCAACTCCCGGCTCA
Source organism: Streptosporangiaceae bacterium (assembly GCA_052144275.1). Taxonomy (GTDB): domain Bacteria; phylum Actinomycetota; class Actinomycetes; order Streptosporangiales; family Streptosporangiaceae; genus Palsa-504. Next base: position 5,773 of record JBKQQQ010000384.1, on the reverse strand, counting down.
CCGACCCCGAGGTGCTCGAGTGGCGCTACCCGGTGCTGGTGGAGTCCTACCGGATCAGGCCGGGCAGCGGCGGCCGGGGCCGCTGGCGCGGCGGCCACGGGGGCATCCGGCGGCTGCGGTTCAACGAGCCGATGACCGTCAGCACGCTGACCGGGCACCGCCGCGTCCCGGCGTTCGGCCTGGCCGGCGGCGAGCCGGGCGCGCTCGGCCGGCACTGGATCGAGCACCCCGGCGGCACGGTGACGCCGATGCGGGGCTGCGACTCGGTGCAGGTCGAAGCCGGCGACGTGTTCGTCATCGAGACCCCCGGTGGGGGAGGATACGGGCCGGCGTTACGCCCCGTCGCCCTCGAGTTCGCGCAGCACGGCGATCAGCGCCGCCTCGTCGCCGCTGGTGTGGTCGAGGACGGCCATCAGCGCGTGCAGCACCAGGTGCCGGTCCTGGCCGGCGTCGAGCAGGCGCTGCGCGGCCTCCCACAGCTCGGGCGGCTCGCCGCGCCAGAGCCGGTCGGCCAGCACCAGGTGCCGCTCGATGTGCCGGCCCACCCCGCCGGGAGCGGGGGTCGCGTGGTCGGCGGCGAGCAGCGCACGCCGGTCCCGCGGGTCGGCCGGGTCCAGGATGGACAGGTCGGCGCCGGAATGCCAGCCCTCGAGCACCGGGAAGGCGAACGCCCGCCGCGGCAGCGCCTCCAGGTCGGAGTCCGGCAGCAACCGCCGGATCAGCGCGTAGTCCAGGCCGAACTCGGCGGGATCCCGGTACGCCTGGGCGAACGTGCCGATCGAGTTGAACACCGTCTCGAGCGACTCGGTGATCGCGGCCTCGGTCAGCCCGCGGCGCCGGCCCGCCCAGCGCACCCACGCGGCCAGCACGTGCGGCATCGCGTCCTGCTCCGCGAACGACAGCATGACCTTGCGCGGCAGCCAGCCGAGCAGGAACGTCTCGACCTTGGTCGGGCTCATCCGCAGCGGCCGCCCGAAGTCCTTGTCGCACCCGTAGTCGATGATGCGGTCCGCGCAGCGGCTGGCCGAACCGCGGTCCGACAGGTCCTCGGCCTCGTCGGAGGCGAGGAACTCGGCGGCGAGCATGGCCCGGCGGTCCTTGCTCCAGGCCATCCGCCTCGGCCCCGTCGCGCCGGGCAATGAGCGCCCTCGGTAGGGCGGCAGCGCCCGGATCCGGGCCCGGATGAACGCATGGTAGGAGGGGAAGGACTCGCTGACCGCCGGGTCGGACGCCGCGTCGGTCACGGTCAGCGCCGTCTCCAGCATGTGCCGCGTCTGGCCGGCGTCTATCTGCCGGAACGCGTACTTGCCTTCGGCCCCGCGCTGGCTGCTCGACTCGCGGCAGTGGTCGAGCAGCTTGCCGACCCGGGAGGTCACCCAGCCGTCCTTGATCATCCCGTCCGCGTTGTAGTCCACCACGGTGACCAGCGCGTGCGGCTCTTCCCCGGCGTAGCTGAACACGCAGATGACCTCGTCGGTGTCGCCGAGGTCGTCGGGGTTGACGTAGCACTCGGCCGAGGTCACCGCGCCCAGGTGCTCGGCCCAGCCGGGGCACGGCACGCCGGCCTCGATCAGCTCCAGGGCCGCGCGCTCGGCCTTGGCCGCCTGCCGGGACGTGCCGAGGCAGGCGATGCCGGACAGCAGGGCCAGCGCCGCCGGGCTGCGCTGCGCGCCCGCATAGTCGACCAGTCCCTCGCCGACGAGCTGCTCCACGGTGGCGGCGCGCCTGCCGCCGCCGCGCTGCCCCCACCAGGTGCCGAGGAGTTCACTGACCATGAGTTCGGCGTCGAGGGGGCTGCGGACGGCCAGCAGCTCGCGCGCCGCGCGCAGGAGTTCGGCGAAGAGAGCGTTCGGCGGCAGCGCAGCAGCGCCTGGCCGCTGGCCGCTTCCGGATCCGCCGGGGGTGCCCCCGGCGGGCTGGCTTCGTCGGCTCTGCGGGCTCACCCTGACAGCCTCTCAGATCTGGACATGCGGACGCTATGCTACGTTGTCATGCCCGCTGTAATTCCGCCTCATGGACCGCATGCGCCACGCCGGCGCGCTTCCGGTCGGCCTGACGTGCAATCGTAACCACCGTTCGCTGTCCGCGAATCCGGTTACCTGGCCGCACCAATTGCCGGACTGTGGCACGCTTGATTGGTTGGCAGCGGGAACGATGATCCCGGGGAAGGAGCCGCCCATGGCAGCCCCCGGCGCGGTACACGGGTGTTCGTTGTGAGCATGGATACTTCTGTGCCCAGGCAGCGAAACGCCTCAGATTCCGCTCTGGTGGACATGCTGATGCTGGAGGCGCCGGTCGGTCTAGCCCTGTTCGGGACCGACATGCGTTTCCGCTGGGTGAATGCTGCCCTGACTCGGCTCGGCGGGCAGGCCGGGACGGCCCCATCGCACCCGTCCACCCCGCCGGACCCGTCCACCCCGTCGCACCCGTCCGGTGCGGCCAGCCCGGACTCATCGGGCTGGGCGGGCCTGCTGCCGTCGCAGGCGTGGCCGGAGCCGATCGCGACCCGGGCGGAAAACGCACTGCGCGAGGTCCTGGCCAAGGGCGTTCCGCTGGCCGAGGCCGGTTATCCCGCGGTGACCGCGCCTGCTGCGCCTCCGCTAAGCACGCTCGCCGCGGCCCCGCCCGACGCGGCCCCGCCCGGCACGCCCGACGCCGGCGTTCCCGCCGTGGGCGACGTCCCTGCCAGCACTGTCCCGGTCAACGACGTCCCTGTCCCTGCCAGCACTGTCCCCGCCCCTGACGGCCCCGGCGCGGACGCGGGCCAGTCCGGCGAGGAGACGGGGACCATCTCCGGCTGCGCCTCCTGGTTCCCGGTGCACGACGCGACCGGGAAGGTCTTCGGCGTAGGCCTGATCATGCTCAACATGGCCAGCCCGTCGGCCGAGGCCGCGGAGGCGGCCGCCGCCGAGATCAGGCGCAGCGAGGAGCGTTACCGCTCGCTGGTCCTGGGCGGCGCGCAGGTGGTCTGGGTGGCGTCGCCGGACGGCGCGATGAAGGAAGACTCGCCGGAGTGGCGCTGGATCACCGGGCAGTCGGTGGAGGATTTCACCGGGTTCGGCTGGCTGAACTCCATCCACCCGGAGGACCGGGAGCGGGTCGAGCGCGACTGGCGTGAGTGCGTCCGGACGGGCAAGGTCTTCGACGACCGTTACCGGATCCGGACCAAGGGCGGGTCCTACCGGCATTACGACGTGCGGGCGGTGCCGATCGAGCGGGACGGCAAGATCTTCGAGTGGGTCGGCGCCAGCACCGACGTCACCAGCCAGCGCGAGGCCGAGGAGATGCGCGGCCGGCTGACCGAGCAGCTGTCCGCCGCGGCGCTGCGCACCGCGCGGCTGCAGCAGGCCACCTCGATGCTGGCCGAGGCGCTCACCGTCGAGCAGGTGGTCGAGGTCATCACCGAGGTGGGCCGGACCGCGATCGGGGCGCTGCGCTCGGCGGTCGCGCTGCTCGAGCCCGACGGCGCCCGGCTGCGGGTGGTCAACGACGACCTGCGTAATGCCCCCGACTTCGCCGGGGGCCAGCTGACGCTGGAGACCCCGAGCGTGATGACCAAGGCGATCGCGACCCGGCGGCCGGTGCTTGTCGAGGACCCCGAGGACCTGCGCAGGCAGTTCGACGGCGAGCTCGAGATCGATCCCGACCGCGTCGCGAGGTCCGACGAGCGCTCCTGGGTCGGCCTGCCGCTGCTGGCGGCGGGCGCGCCGCTGGGCGCGCTGCGGTTCTCGTTCGGCCGGCCGAGGAAGATCACTGAAGAGGAGCGGGTCTTCCTCGAGGCGCTGGCCGGCCAGTGCTCGCTCGCGGTCGAGCGGGCCGGGCTGTACGAGCGGGAGCACACCACGGCCGAGACGCTGCAGCGCAGCCTGCTCCCGGATCAGCTGCCCAGCGTGCCCGGCCTGGTCCTGGAGGCCATGTACCGTCCGGCCAAGAAAATGGAGATCGGCGGCGACTGGTACGACGCGTTCCGGCTGGCCGACCAGCGGCTCGGGGTGGCGGTCGGCGACGTGATGGGCAAGGGCCTGACCGCGGCGGCCGGCATGGGCCGGGTGCGCAACGCGCTGCGTGCGCTGGCGCTGACCGACCCCCGTCCGGCGGCGGTGCTCGGCGGCCTGGACCGCCTGTTCAGCGCGACCGAACAGGACGAGCAGGTCACCACCGTGGCCTACCTGGTCATCGACCCGGAGACCGGCGAGGGCGTGCTCGGGAATGCAGGCCACCTGCCAGCCCTTCTTCTTGAGACAGGCTGCGCGCCGCGGTTCTGTGAGGTCGAGGAGGGGACTCCGCTGGGCGTGCCCAGCCCAAGGAAGCAGCGCAAGTTCAGCCTGCGCCCGGGAAGTACTGCCGTTTTTTATTCTGATGGTCTGGTAGAGAACAGGAATCGTGGTCTCGACAAGGGGCTTGAGGAGCTGGCTGCGGTGGCCGCACGGGCCGATGAGGACCTGCTGGCCCGGCCCGAACGGCTGCTCGAGTACCTCGTTGAACGTATGCTCGCTGGTCACGAGCAAGACGACGACGTCACGGTGCTGGTCATGCACGTGCCGGCGGGAGGTCCACCGTGAGTCTTCGGGTGGGGGACCGGGCGGAGGCGTACAAGTCACTCCCGGCCGCAGCCTATGGTGATGAGTGGGAGGCAGGCGGGTTGAATCAGTCCCGAGTGGCATCTACCCAGCGAAGGAAGGGGTGACCGTGGTCGTGAGCGCTGCTAACTCCGCAGCGCGGAAGCGCCCCAGGACGCCGGACCAGGGGCCCCGGGCCGTCGAGGATCAGGCGGTTCAGGCGGCTCCGCGGCCAGGCGGTCCTAGCCCGGATGAGCACGGTTCCGAGCTGCGCTCCGACGCTGACGGTGGCCTGACCGCGGTGGATCTCGATACCGACGCAGATCTGGATCTCGACGATCTCGACGCCGACGACGTCGACATCCAGGCCGCCCTCGCCGAGGAGGACCTGGACGAGGCCGACGTCATCGCCGATGTCGCCGAGGTGGCCGACGCTCTGGCCGCGGACGACGTCGAGGCGCCGGAAGGACCGGACGGTACCGACGAGCCCGGCCAGCCGTCCGCGGAGGCGGACGCCGAGGCCGACAGCCCCGGCGCGGCGGGCGGCCGCGTCGTCAAGATCTCGCCGGACGGCGGCGGCGAGGACGAGGAGATCTTCGTCTTCGGTGACGACGACGACGATCTTCCGGCCGCGCAGGTCGCGGTGGCCGGTGCCACCGCGGACCCGGTCAAGGACTACCTGAAGCAGATCGGCAAGGTGCCGCTGCTCAACGCCGAGCAAGAGGTCGAGCTGGCCAAGCGGATCGAGGCGGGCCTGTTCGCCGAGGAGAAGCTGGCCGAGGGTGCCCGCACCCTGAGCACCGATGCGCGGATCGACCTGGAGTGGATCGCCGAGGACGGCACCCGGGCCAAGAATCACCTGCTGGAGGCGAACCTGCGGCTGGTGGTGTCGCTGGCCAAGCGGTACACCGGGCGGGGGATGCTGTTCCTGGACCTGATCCAGGAGGGCAACCTGGGCCTGATCCGGGCGGTGGAGAAGTTCGACTACACCAAGGGCTATAAGTTCTCCACGTACGCGACCTGGTGGATCCGGCAGGCGATTACCCGGGCGATGGCCGACCAGGCCCGGACCATCCGCATCCCGGTGCACATGGTCGAGGTGATCAACAAGCTGGCCCGGGTGCAGCGGCAGATGCTGCAGGACCTGGGCCGCGAGCCGACTCCCGAGGAGCTGGCCGTCGAGCTCGACATGACCCCGGAGAAGGTCATCGAGG
>JBKQQQ010000383.1:0-3709 GCA_052144275.1 Streptosporangiaceae bacterium | reverse complement strand
AGTAGCAGCGGCACGGCGCCGGAAATACGGCCGGGCTGTTACGCGTCATTCGCCGTTAGTGCCGGACGTCACTCTTGGCGAACCGCGGTTGCTGGCATGCCCCGCCAATGAACGTCTCCGCCATGCTCACCCTGGCGCCGGGATGCTCACCGTGGCCGTTCCGTCCGGCAGTGGCGGCACTCCGACTGCCGTCACGGACGCTGGCGGCGGGGCCGACATACGGCGCGCAAGTAGCCGCCCTGTTCTGTACTGGAACAATCTCTTCGGTACGGTCCGCTCGAGGCGCGCAGCACGGCATTTTCTGTCGCGTTGGCTATCTTCTGGCGAATGCGCGGCGAAGTTCAGCAGCCCAGAACTGTAGCGCCTGGCCACGACAAAATGACAGCGGTCTGCGGGGTCTCGGGGTCGCCCCGCCGACCTCGAGGCGGTTCAAACCGCGACGGCTACGACGACAACACACAGGGCGCCCGGTAACGGGTGACCGAAAACTGATGTCTGGGCTGGTCAGGAAGCGACAGACCAGCGGCTACGATCACCGCGTCTAACTTAGGCGCACCTGCGCGCTCATGGTCGCTTCCATCCTGCTCCCAAATCAGACACCACTATGAGGTGAGGGAGCCGATAAGAGAACAAGTTGGCGACCGGGAACCGTAAACATTCAGCCCATGCACGCGGGGTGATGGGTAGCGCGGGTTTCGGCCGAGGTTACGGGGAGAATGCCTGTGCGGGGGGTCGCCAGGGCGTGCCGAGCATGAGGTCGCACAGGACGTCCATGGCGTTCGTGCCGTGCTTGCGGGCGGTGTCGATGTAGCTGCGGATGTCGAGACGGTCCTGGGTGACGTCGTCGCTGGCCAGGCGGCCGGAGATCTTCTGTTGTGTTTTCAGGGGCCGGACGCCGCGCTCGCTGATGTTGTTCGTGGGCCAGACGCTGGTGTCCTCGGTGAACAGCAGCACGTCGCTGCGGCGGTCGCGGCAGAATTCGAGCAGCTCGCGGCCGGGCTTCTGCTTCGTGCTGTTCTTCGGCCCCGGGACGCGGCGCACGCTGGCGAGGCCGGCCAGGACGGCGTGCTGGAACTCGTGCTCCAGCGGTTTGCGCGCGCTGGCGGGGATGGCATCCAGGCCCTGCTCGCGGGCGGCGTGCCATTCATGGATGAGGCCGCGCAGCGCCCGCTGTGCCTGCGCCGGCCAGACCGCGTCCGGGTAGCTCTCGGCGCAGTCCTCGAAGTCCCGCAATAGGTGAGAAAGGCACGCCTGGTTCCCGGCGATGTGCTCCCACCGGAGGCTGAAGTAGGGTGGGCTGCCCGGCGAGGTCCCGGCAAAGGGCCTTTTCCGGGGCAGCCTCCCTCCAAACTCAGCGTGCACCTTTCGATGCACTGAGCTTTCCGGCGATTTATGCCGCGTGCGCGACGGGGTTCGCGTGGATCCAGTCATGGCACGGCGCGCAGACGATGAGCGTCTTGCGCCGCATTTTCGCCATGAGCGCGGCCCACGCAGGCTGGCCCGGTCCCGGTTTCCCGAGCGTTTTGAGGCCGGTGACCTGGTGGACTGTCACCGTGGTGCCGGTCTCGCAGAGCTCGCATTCCCGTGTTCGGAGCCTTTTGGCGAGCTCCTTGCGGGGATAGGCTGCCGGGGCGGGCGCGGGGTCGCGGATGACCGCCCGCCGGTCCTGCCGCAGGATGATCCCGCCGAATCGTGCTACCAGGTCCTTCTTGCCCTCGCGGTGCTTTCTGGCCTCGAAGCAGGTCCGCAGCCCGTCGCTGGTCTCGATCTTGGCCTTGTGACGGGCCGCCATCTTGGCAGCGGAGCTGCGGTGCTTGCGGGCCAGCGTCCTCAGCATCGAAGACTCGGCGTTCCACCGCAGGGTGGTCAGCCGGTAAACGTCCCGGGCAAGCAGGTAGTAGTTGACGACGCCTGCGTACTCGGCCCCGTATTTCCGGACGATGTCGTAGTCGTCGAGGTTCTGGAGCCGGGGGCGGTGCGAGGGTTTGCCTCGCCGTCGGTAGCGGGCGATCTGGGCCTTGATCACGTCCCTCGGGACCCGCAGCGCGATCGTGCCGTTGACCGTCCTGCGGCCTCCGGTGATCTTGTCGCGGGAGTGCTGGACGGTGATGTCGTAGCCGAGGAACCGCGCATGCTGGCTGCGTGCGTGGGTGATCAGGGTTTTCTGCTGGTTCAGTTCCAGTCCGAGGGTCTCCCGGAGGAACTTTGCGAGCTTTGCCTTGATCTCTTCGGCTTCGGCCTTCGGTCCGATAAATCCCAGTATGTGGTCATCCGCGTACCTTGTGTATTTGAGGCGGCGGTAGCCGGGGTCCATCGGGTCGGATGCGGGGAGAGAGCGCAGCTGCTTTTCCAGGTCCCGGGCTGCTGCCCGGTCCCCGCGTTTCCGCGCCCGCGCCAGCCGGTACTGTATCCTGTCGTACTCAGGGTTACATTTCCGGCGGGTTCCCCGCGTGTATTGCGGGATCAGTTCCTGCTCGACGAATTTGTCGAGCTTGTCCAGGTAGACGTTACTGAGGATCGGTGATACCACCCCGCCCTGCGGACAGCCGCTGAGCGAGTCGCGGTATTCCCAGTCTTCAAGGTACCCGGCTTTCAGCATGTTACGGATAAGCCTGAGGAAGCGCTGGTCATGGATTTTCTCCGCCAGTATCCTGAGAAGGATTTCGTGGTCAAGCGACCCGAAGCAGTCGGAGATATCTCCCTCGATGAACCACGTGGTCCCGGTCCAGGTATTCTGGATATCGCGAAGTGCGGTATGGCACCCGCGATTCCTCCGGAATCCGTGCGACCACCTGGAGAACTGCGGCTCGTAGATTGCCTCCAGCAGGAGGCGCACCACCTCGCCGACTAGTTTATCGGACCATGACGGAAGGCCGAGGAGGCGGAACCGCCCGTTTTTCTTCGGGATGTAGATGCGGCGGGCCGGGGAGAACCGGTACCTTTCGTTCCGCATCAGCCCTATGATCTGTTCGATCTTTTCCTCGGACATGCCGTCGGCGGTTTCCTCATTGGCCCCCGGCGTCATCGCTCCCTGGTTGGAGTAGATGTTGCCGTAGGCGGTCAGGTACAGCTCCCTGTTGAACATCTGCCTGTAAAGCTGCGTGCACGGCAGGCCCTTCCTGCCGCGCTCGCGGAGAACGCCGAGTACCACTCCGGTTTCCTGCATTCCGCATTCCTCATGGTTCCTTCATCGTTCATCGCCTGTGCCCCTTCGCCCTGTGGTCCGGTTCTCCCGGTCTCCAGATTGGACGGGTCGTTACGCCGCCGACTACATACGGGCACTCCGTCGCCATAGGACTCGCGTCCCTTAGGCGATCCCACGTTCACAACTGCTATACGTGCTAGCGCGACTTAGGTGCCCCGTTCGTCTCCTTGAATGCCCTGACAGGACATCGCTCCAGCGTCCCGGAGGAATGCCGGGAGTAACTACTGAACCTCCCGGCAGGGACCGGCGCCGGTTACGGACGTCTTTCCGGCGGGTGTACCATTGCACCTTCTGGAGACTGGGATTCAGGCAGTCTAGCTTTTCACCATATCGCGCGGATCTCCCGGCACGCCGTTCCTGACGCCTGGACACAGGCTGCCGGTTTTCTGCCATGCTGCGTTCCCATTCAGCCTTTCGGCCTCCGGTAAGGCATCAGATCCGAAGACATCTCCTCCATTCTCCGCCCGCTTAGCAGGCGATATAGCAGTGCGCCTCGTGGCGCAC
>JBKQQQ010000382.1:0-4072 GCA_052144275.1 Streptosporangiaceae bacterium | reverse complement strand
GCTTGTCCAGGTAGGCACGGCCGACCTGCTGCTCAGCGATTCCGAACGCCTGGCCACAGCAGCAGCCGAAGCCGGGGTCGACGTCACCCCGGAGATCGGCGAGGGCCTGCCCCACGTCTACCAGATCCTGCTCGGCACCCCCGAGGCCGCCGAGGCCACCGAGCAAATCGGGAAGTTCCTGCGGGCCCGGGTTGGCTAACCAGACAGCCCGTAGACAGCAGGCTTCCCGGCGCCCGGTCCGTCGCTTAGCTGCGTAACGCCCGGGGAGCTTGCTGATCACCCCCAAGGGCGCCCGCCGAAAGGCCCCGACGAGGTGCAGGAAGCAGACCTGGCCACGCGACAGAACCGGGCTCAGGTTCGGGCAGATGCGGAGCGGGCGATGGCCAGATCCCAGCAGCCGTGCGCGATACTCAGCGCCGCGACAACTAGGAAGAAGGCTGCCCATCCGTAGCCGCCGTACGCGAGGCAAATGATGGGTGTCCCCCGGCCTGGGCGCTCGCCTAGAGTCTGGATGTGGCGCACGATGATACGAAGGTCTACGCACTGAACCTGTTCGATGTCGCCGACCGCGAGGAATACCTGGCCTACTCACGCCGGTCGGCCCGCGAGGTTGCCCGGCACGGAGGACGCGTGGTGGCTCTCGGCCGGTTCCGGGAAAGCGTGACCGGCGACATCACCCCCAGGCAGGTGCTCATCCTTGTCGAGTGGGAGTCCAAGGCGGCTTTCGACAGCTACCGCCAGGATCCCGCGCTGGCCGACTTGCACCCGCACCGGGAACGCGGCTCCTCGGCGTACGTGTGGCACTTGTTCGACCGACTCGACGACCTGCGGCCGCTGCTCAGGGCGTGACCTGAACCGCGGGGATGCGCGCTCATGCCACGTATGCGGCGCTGCCTCGTGCCCGCTGAGATGTGCCCGCAGAGAAGCTGCCGTGGTGTCAGTGCAGGAGGCGGCTGGCGTGCCGGGCGTAAATCTCGCGCTTGCCGATGCGGACCAGGCCGCCCGGATCGTCGCGGAGTTCCTGCCGGCGGCGGCCGGCCTGATCACCGCCGGGGTCATCCCTGCCGCTGCCCATCGACCTGTGACGACCTGGCCGGCTTCCCGGTCGGGATTGCGGCTCACCAGCTGTCGTGCGGCTGCCACCGGAAGCCGACCAGGGCAGCCGCGATCCCGGCTCCGCCCCACGCCGTGATCACAGCCAGATCGATGGCGGTAATGCCGGTCGAGCCCGGGACGGCGAAGGCCTGCTGCAGGCCCCGGGCTAGGTGTTCCAGGGGGAAGAGCTTGCCCACGTCGAGCATCCACGACGGCATCATGGAGACCGGGATGAACACGCCGGAGACGAAGCCGAGGATCAAGGTGACGAATGGCCCGGCGACCGATGCGGCCTCGGTGGTGGCGCATGCGCGGGTGCTGGCCAGGCCGAGCGCGCACATGCAGGCGGTCCCGGCTACCGTGTACACGGCCAGGCCGATCGCCGTGTGGGCCTGAACGGGTACGTGGTACACCCCCACGCCGACCGCGACCAGCACCGCCACCGTGACCGCGACCACGACGACCGTCCGCATGATCTCCCCAGCCAGGAAGATCCAGCTCGGCATGGGCGTTCCCCGCAGCCGCTTGAGCATCCCGCGCTCGCGTTCGGTGGTGACCGCGATCAGCAGCGAGCTGTAGCCCGCGAGCATGATCTGATAGGAGATGATCGCCGGGGTGTAGTAGACCGCGAACGGGACCTTCAGGCGGAAGAACGATGAGCTGCCGCGGAAGATGCCGTTGAGGATCACCAGCAAGAACAGCGGCAAGACCAGCGTGTAGACGAACGTCCCAGGTTCACGCAAGAAGCCCTTCAGCGCGTAGCGGGCTTGCGCGACGGCCAGGGCGGCGTCGTTCATGAGCCGTCGTCCTGGGCCTCGCCAGCCGGTACCGCCAGCTGGACGAAGACGTCATCTAGGGTGGGCGGAGACACCCGGATGTCGGTGAGCTCGACGCCATGCTCGGCTGCCCACCCGAGCAGCGCCGTCAGGTCACGCTGGGCCTGGTCGCTGCGAAAGCCCAGCCACCGGCCGTCCTGCTCGACCGGGGTGCCCACAGCCGCCGATACCTGGGCCGGGCCGATCTGCGGCGGCGCGAGGAAGCCGATCCTGGTCCCATGGCCCAGCGCCCGGCTGAGCTGCTCGGCGGTGCCCTGGGCCGCGATCGCGCCGGCCTGCAAGATCACGATCCGGTCCGCGAGGCGCTGGGCTTCCTCCATGTAATGGGTGGTCAGGAAAACCGTCTTTCCCGCCCGGCGCAGCCCTTCGATCAGCGCCCACATACCCCGGCGGGCCGCCGGGTCAAGCCCCGTGGTCGGCTCGTCCAGGAACAGCACCTCAGGATCGCCGACCAGGCCGATGGCCACGTCCACCCGGCGCTTCTCACCGCCGGACAGGCGCCCGACGCGCTCGCCCGCCTTATCCGCCAGGCCAGCAGAGGCAATTGTCGCGTCGAGATCGGTCGGCTGGCTGAAGTACCGTGCGAACATCGCGACCGTTTCCCGTACCGTGTAGACGGGGTTGAGCTCAGATTCCTGGAGCACCAGCCCGATCCGGTTGCGCCAGTCCCGTCCGGCGTGCGCCGGATCGGCGCCGAGCACCGAGACCTCCCCGCCGTCGCGAGCCCGGTAGCCCTCCAGGATCTCGATCGTCGTGGTCTTCCCCGCCCCGTTCGTGCCCAGGAACCCGAAGACCTCGCCATAGTCCACGCTGAAGCTGACGCCGTGCAGGCGCTCGATCCCGCCGTAAGACTTGCGAAGCCGCCGCACCTCGATCGCGTGATCGCTCACCGTTTGCCACCTGGAGGAAGAAGGCGCCGCCGGACCAGCACCACGGCCCGGGGTGCTCGCCTGCTATGGCATGGAACTCTCACCCGCAGACTAAAGCCGCAGACAGTAATGACAGAGCATCCCTACATATTTATCGCCGCCATCCTGCGCCGACAAGCCGGGTAGGCGGGGCGCATAATAAAAAACCCCAGAGTTCCCTGTGGGGTGCGCCAGCATCTGCCGGACGTGCGCTGCCGGACTTTGACGGGCCCTGATTCCAGGGCCGGTGTTGTTGCTGGTGAGCCCGGTGGGCCGGGGGCGGAGCTTGATTGACCGCACCTGCGCCTACTGTGGCGGTATGGACAATGAGCGGGCGTTCCCGGTCATCCGGCAGACGGTCCTGGACACCACCGATCCGCGGCGCCTGGCCGAGTTCTACCGGCAGCTGTTCGGCCTGCGGTACAGCCCGGGCGATGAGCCGCCCGGGCCCGGCCAGCCAGATCCGAGAGGACAAGACTGGCTGATTCTGACGAGCCCGGCCGGCGGTGCGGCGCTGGCGTTCCAGAAGGTCGGGGAGCTGCCCGGGGCAACCTGGCCGGACGGCCCGATGACCGCGTTCTTCGACCCGGGCAACCCGGCCGGGCGGCCGTCCTGGCGCAAGGCCGGGCTGAACCGGGGCGTCCTGCGGTCCGGGGGGGCCTGCTGGTGCGCCGGCTGGGGGACAAGGCCCCGGGCCGGGTGGAGAAGGTCAGACCCGCGTTCACGAGCCAGCGGTGCTCGGCGTGCGGGCAGGTGGACCGGGACTCGCGTGAGAGTCAAGCCGTCTTCCGGTGCACTGCCTGCGGTTTCGCCTGCCACGCGGACGTGAACGCGGCCATCAACATCGCGGCGGGGCACGCCGTGACTGCGCGGGGAGGCGACGGGGCAGCCCGGCCCGTGAACCGCGAACCTCACCTGCTGCTCCCATCGGCGTAGCAGCTGGAATCCCCCGCCTTCAGACAGGGGAGGATGTCAAGGCCCTCAGTATGGCGCAGCCGGGCGGAAAACCAGTTGCTACGGCCGGGGACGGTATGGCAACCTGCAGCAGGTTCGGGCCGGCGCTGGCCGGCTGAGCGAAGGGAGGCGTGACATGTCTAGGCCCGTCGTGGGCGCATTCCCGCCTGCCCTGTTCACCGCTCAGCTGAGGAGCACCACCCGTGCACGACTTTCCCTCCGCACGCCGCGGAGAGTTCAACACCGGGGGGTCGTCCCCCTGGCCTAGCGCCGCCCGCC